>CAYNOF010000641.1:0-11302 GCA_964398335.1 uncultured Rhizobiaceae bacterium | reverse complement strand
ATACACCGCTCCTCGGGCGATTGCCTGCCGCCAAGTCGCCGCGATCGCCGCGCCCCACGTCGCATCTCAGGGTTGCAGCGCGCACGGCGCGATTGAACGCATCGCGCGAGAAGCGCAGGATCGCGCGGTCCGGACGCGGTGCGTCGACGCCCCGCGTCCGGACCGCGCGAGCCTGCGCTTCTCGCGCGATGCGTTCAATCGCGCCGTGCGCGCTGCAACCCTGAGATGCGACGTGGGGCGCGGCGATCGCGGCGACTTGGCGGCAGGCAATCGCCCGAGGAGCGGTGTATGGTCGGACCACCAAACGCGGAGGGAACCATGGCGGGCGGCGGATTGCTGCTGGTGGGTTGCGGCAAGATGGGCGGCGCGATGCTCGAGGGCTGGCTGGAGCGCGGCCTGAAGCCGGCAGACCTCGCGGTGATCGAGCCGGTCGAGGCCAGCCGGCCCAGGATCGATGGTGCGGCGCTCGTCGGTTCGATCGAGGCGCTGCCGTCGTCCTTCGCGCCCGATATCGTCGTGCTCGCGGTCAAGCCGCAGACCATGGACATGGCGCTGCCCGGCCTGCGCCGCTTCGCCGATGCCGGCGCCACCTTCCTGTCGATCGCCGCCGGCAAGACGCTGACCTATTTCCGCCAGCATCTCGGCGAACGCGCCAAGCTGGTGCGCGCCATGCCCAATACGCCGGCCGCGGTGCGGCGTGGCGTGACGGTGTGTGTCGCAGGGCCCGGCGTCGGGCCGGCGGAACGCGCGCGCTGCCAGGATCTGCTCTCGGCGGTGGGCAGCGTCGACTGGGTCGACGACGAGGCGCTGATGGATGCGGTGACGGCGGTCTCGGGGAGTGGCCCGGCCTATGTCTTCCTGCTCGCCGAAGCGATGGCGACGGCGGGCGTCAAGGCCGGCCTGCCGGCCGAACTGGCGACCAAGCTGGCGCGCGGCACCGTGTCAGGCTCGGGCGAATTGCTGGCGCGTTCGAGCGACAGCGCCGCGCAGTTGCGCATCAACGTCACCAGTCCTGGCGGCACCACGGCAGAAGCCCTGAAGGTGCTGATGGCCGGCGACGCGATCCAGCCGCTGTTCGATCGCGCGATCGACGCCGCGACTCGGCGCAGCCGCGAGCTCGCCGGCTGATGGCCGAGCAGAACGCCCTCGTCGCCGCCGCGCTGAAGCTGATCGCCGCGCGCGGCTGGCGCGACGTCACCCTGCGCGGCATCGCGGGCGAAGCGGCGGTGCCGTTCGCCGCGCTTTACGCGACGTTCCCGACCAAGGCGGCGATCATCGGCGCCTTTCTGGCCGACATCGATCGCCAGGTGCTCGAAGGTGTCGAGGATGCGCCCGACCCCGACGAGACGGTGCGCGATCGCCTGTTCGACACCCTGATGCGCCGCTACGACGCCCTGCGTCCGCATCGCGACGCCATCGCGGCGCTGGCTGAAGGGCTGGCACGCGATCCGCTGGCCGCGCTGGCGCTGCGGCCGGCGCTGATGCGCTCGATGGCGGTGGTGCTGGAAGCCTGCGGATTGTCTGCCGAGGGCTTCGTTGGTGCGTTGCGGCAGAAATCGTTAGCTGCCGTGCATGCTTCCGTGCTGCGGACATGGCTGCGTGACGACAGCGCCGATCTGGGCAAGACCATGGTGGCGCTGGATTCGCGCCTGAAGGCGCTCGAAGGCTGGGCTCAACGGTTTGAAAGACTTAACAAAAACATATCGGCGCGCCGTCGGCGCAAGGAGCCTGAGCCGCCGCCCGGCGAGGCCCAATCCGCGGCGCCATAGGTCATGCTGCGTCATTGTGCGCTGCACAAATTCACCTTGACGCAACGCACTGGGCGTTTTACATCACATTCGTGTTGCAGCGCACAAAACTGTAACCGCGATCAATTAGACCTCGCTGGCGGCGTCTCCCGGTAGTGCTTTCGAGGTCAGGCGCCGGCGCCGCCAAGCCCGCCGTGACTGCGGCCGCCGCGACGGCCCCGAGATGGAGAGACCGATGACGCAGACCTTCAAGTTCCCCTTCGCCGATGTCGACTTCACCAAGGTATGGGGTGAGTTCAAGATGCCGACCGCCGCTGACTTCAAGTTCCCGGCGCTGAACGTCGAGGCGTTCGCCGAGGCCCAGCGCAAGAACATCGCCGTGATGACCACCGCCAACCAGGCCGCCTTCGAGGCGTTCAAGGCGCTGGCCGAGCGCCAGGCCGACATGGTCAAGGCGATGACCGAGGAGTTCAGCAAGGCCGCCAGCGAGATCATGGCCGCCGCCTCGTTCGAGGAGAAGGCCGCCAAGCAGGCCGACGTCGCCAAGAAGACCTATGAGACGGCGATCGCCAACGTGCGCGAGCTGTCGGAGATGATCGCCAAGAGCAACGCGCAGACGCTCGATGCCGTCAACGCCCGCGTCGCCGAGGTGATCGAAGAGATCAAGGCGATGGTCGCCAAGAAGAACTGAGCGCATTCGGCGCTCGAGGAATCGTCGGGCCGGCAACTCCTCCTCCCCCGTTTGCCGGTTCGACGCAGGGCCGCTCCCCCGGAGCGGCCCTTTTCGCATCTTCGGGTTATGCTGCGGCCATGACAGAGACCATCGCCTGGGCCGATTTCGAGAAGGTCGACATCCGCGTCGGCACCATCACCGAGGCCCGACCCTTCGAAGGCGCGCGCAAGCCCGCCATCCAGCTGGTGATCGATTTCGGCCCCGCGATCGGCACGCGCAAATCCTCGGCGCAGCTCACCGTGCACTACACGCCCGAGCAGCTGATCGGCCGCCAGGTCGCCGCCGTGGTGAACTTCCCGCCGCGCCAGATCGGCAAGTTCATGTCGCAGGTGCTGACGCTCGGCTTTCCCGACGAGAACGGCGGCGTGGTGCTGATCGCGCCCGACAAGACCGTGCCCAACGGCGGCAAGCTGTTCTAGAGACCGCGCGCCTTCATCTCGCGCGCGATGTGTGATGCGAAGGCGCGGACTTTCGCCGGCACCTGTCGATTCGAGGGATAGACGGCGTAGATGCCGCGCTCCGGCGTGGTCCACTCGCGCAGCACCGGCACCAGGCGACCCGCGGCGATGTCGTCGCCCGCCGCCCAGTTCGGCAAGGGCGTGAGACCCAGCCCGGCCCGCGCGCCGGCGAGCAGCGATTCGCCCGTGTCACACATCAGGCGCGGCGCAACGTCGATGCGCCTGGTCTCGCCGTTTCGGATGAACGTCCAGAGGCGGCCCCATTCGAGCGGCGAGAATCCCAGGCAGTCATGCTCGACGACGTCCTCGGGTGTGCGTGGCGCGGCGTGATCGACAAGGTAGGCGGGCGCGGCGCAGATCGTGACGTGCGATGTGGCGATGCGCCGGGCGACGAGTCCGGGCTCCAGCGAGCCGGCGATGCGGATCGACAGATCGAGCTCCTCTCCCACCAGATTGGCCGGACGTGCCGACTCGATCAGCTCGACCGACAGCGACGGGTAGCGCCGCAGGAACGCGGCGAGTGCCGGCACCAGGAAAATCCGCGCGAACATCTCGGGCGCGCCGACGCGCAGCCGTCCGGCGGGATCGCGGCTGAGCGCCTGCGCCTCGCGCCGCGCGGCGTCGGCTTCCTCGATGGTGCGCCGGCTGCGGGCATAGAAGGCACGGCCCGCCTCGGTGACGCCGACCCGTCGCGTCGTGCGCTGCAGCAGGCGGACGCCCAGCGCCTCTTCGAGCTCGCGCACCTTCTCGCTGGTCGAGGAGCGCGACAGGCGCAGCGCCTGGGCGGCACGCGTGAAGCTCGCCGCGTCGACCACGCGCACGAAGACCCGCATGCCGTCGAGAAGGTCCATGGCGGCGATTGTTCGCATCTCCCGAACAATCTGTCCACGACTGGCCGGCTATCCGTTCCGGCCAGTCACGATTACCTCGGTGCAATCTCGTGAGGAGGACCACATGACCGATCGCCATATCGCCATCGTCGGCCCGCAGGCCGGCCAGGCTCTCAACGTGCTGGGGACGCTGATGCTGGTGAAGAGCGACGGCGCCGCAAGCCCGCTCTTCGTCGCCGACCAGCGTGTCCCGGCCGGTCACGCCGTGCCGCTGCACGCCCATGATCACGACGACGAGGCGTTCTTCGTCATCGACGGCGAGCTGACCCTGGACAGCGACGAGGGACCGCGTGTCGCCGGCGCCGGCTCGTTCGTCTATTCGCCGGCCGGCGTGCGTCATGGCTTGCGCAACGAGACGGGCGATACCGTACGCGTGCTGGTGCTGAGCTCCTCGGCGGCACGGTTGGCGCCGATGTTCCAGGATCTCGATCGCCTGACCCGGCGCGGCGACTTCGGTCCGGCCGAGGTCGGCGCGACCTGCGCCGCGCACGGCGTGAAGATGGGCTAGGTCAGCGTTCCCGGACGCCGCTACACCGGCACCCGGATCCGCGCGCGCAGGCCGCCCAGCGGCGAGTCCTCGAGATGGACGTCGCGCGCGATGGTCAGGCCGAGACCGACGCCGCCGGTGCGCGGGTTGCGCGAGCGGTCGAGGCGGTGGAAGGGTCGGAACATCTCCTCGCGCCGCGCCGCCGGGATGCCCGGCCCGTCGTCGTCGACGATCACCTCGACCGCCGTCTTGCGGCGCGCGAAGGTCACCTCGATCCGCTGGCCGTAGCGCTGGGCGTTGGACACCAGGTTGCCGATGGCGCGCTTCATCGCCAGCGGCCGTACGACGGCGTGCGGCTCGCCGTCGCTTTGCGTGGCGATGACGGTGCCGGCGCGACGTGCGCCTTCGACGACATCGGCGATGAGGTGCGAGAGATCGGTCTCGACCGGCTGCTCGTCGCCCTCGCCGCGGGCAAAGGCGAGATAGCCCTCGACCATGCGCTCCATGTCGGCGACGTCGGCCTCGAGCTCGCGTTTCTCCGGCCCCTCGTCGAGCATGGCAAGGCTGAGCTTCATGCGCGTCAGCGGCGTGCGCAGATCGTGGCTGACGCCGGCCAGCATCTCGGTGCGCTGCTGGATCTGCCGTCCCAGGCGCTCGCGCATGGTGAGGAAGGCGCTCGCCGTCTGGCGCGCCTCGAGCGAGCCCTCGGGGCGAAAATCCGGCACCTCGCGGCCCTTGCCCAGCGCGTCGGCGATCGCGCCCAGCTTCATCACGGGCCTCAGCTCGCGGCGCACGAAGAGGATCGCCAGGCCGAACAGGATCAGGCTCATGCCGGCGATCAGCACGACGAACAGCCAGGAAGTGCGCGTCCACAACCGGGAAAGCGGCGCCACCATGCGCAGGGTGCCGTCGTGCAGCTGCACGGCGATGATCACCTTCTTCTCCTGCGAATCGGCGTCGATCGCGTAGGGCCGCTGCAGGTAGAGGTCGAGCATGCCGGCCAGCTCGCGCTGCATGATGCTGAGCGTCGGCGGGCCGGGCCATGGCGCGATCTTCTCGCCCTTGGTGAAGGTCATGGCGCCGCGGAAATCGGTCTCGGCGCGGTCGAGCAGCCATTGGAAGCGCGGATCGTCGGGGCCGAACTGCTCGTGCGCGGCGATCACCAGGTTGATGTCGCCGACCAGCGAGCGCGCCAGCCGCCTGGTCACGTTGTCCCACAGGATGTCGTAGAACAGCCAGGTGACGAAGATCTGTAGCACCAGCGTCGGCACCATGATGGCGAGCGTGGCGCGGCCGAAGAGCGTGCGCGGCACCAGCGTACCGGCGGCCTGGCGCGGGCGCAGGACGCGCAGGTAATGCAGGGCGCGCAACAGCGCGTTGCGCAGGGTCGAGAGCGGGCGCGCGACGCCGGCCCGGCCGAGCTCGCCGATGGTCATGGCCCGGTCCCGATGTCGAAGCGCCCTGCGCTCATTCGCCCACCAGACGATAGCCTGCGCCGCGCGCCGTCAGCAGGTAGCGCGGGAAGCGGGGATCGGGCTCGATCTTGCGCCGAAGCCGCGTGACATGCACGTCGATCGTGCGCGCGTTGACGTCGCCCCCCAGCTCGCGCGCCAGCGCCTCGCGGTCGACCGGATCGCCGCCGCGCGCGGCCAGCGCGCGCAGCAGCACCAGCTCGGCCTCGGTCAGGCGGATGCGCTCGCCGTCCTCGCGCATCAGCTCGCCGCGGCCGACGTCGAAGCGCATGTCGCCCAGGGCCAGGTTCTCCGCCGGCGCCGGCGTGCGCTGGGCCACCACGCGCCGCAGCAGGGCCTGCAGGCGCAGCACCAGCTCGCGCGGCTCGAAGGGCTTGGCGAGGTAGTCGTCGACGCCGCTCTCCAGGCCGGCGATGCGGTCGCGCGCCTCGTTCATCGCCGTCAGCATCAGGATGGGCAGCGCCCGGTCCCTTGTGCGCAGGGACTTGGCGAACTCGATGCCGCTCTCGCCCGGCATCATCACGTCGAGCACCATCAGGTCGAACTGCATCGCCGTCATGCTCTGGCGTGCCTCGGCCGCGTCGCCGGCCACGGTGACGCGAAAGCCGTTGCGCGACAGGTAGCCGCGCAACAGCTCGCGCAGGCGCTGGTCGTCGTCGACGACGAGGATATGCGGTTCGTCCATGTCCCCTAGCGGCGCACGCCGATATGCCGCTCGATCTCCGGCCGCTGCTCGCGGTCGAGCATGCCCAGCATGACGCGGCGGAAGCCGGCCATGGCGTCGGCGCCGGCCTCGCCGAAGGCGCGCGCGAAGCGCGCGCGCTGGCGGCCGGTCAGCTCGCGCTCCAGCGCCTCGCCCTTTTCGGTCAGTGCCAGCAGCCGCTGGCGGCGATCGTTGCGGCCGGTGTCCTGCGAGACGTAGCCGCCATCGATCAGTTCGCGCAGCACGCGCGACAGCGACTGCTTGGTGATCTTCAGGATGCGCAGCAGGCCGCCGACGGTGATGCCGGGGTTGCGGCCGATGAAATAGATCGCGCGGTGATGGGCGCGGCCGAAGCCCACCGCGACCAGCATCTGATCGGCCTCGCCGGTGAAATCGCGGTAGGCGAAGAACAGCAGCTCGATGCTCTGGCGCAGATCGTCGTCGCGCACGAAGGGCGGGATGGAGAAGGGCGCGGCGCTTCGGTCGGACATACGTTCTCTAATGATCGGCAGAGATTGTGGCGATCCTAGGCGATAGGACCGATCCGGGAAAGGCCCGGAACGGGATTTGTCACGGTTGCTGCCGTGGATCCAAATGAGTCAGTACTATTGACATAGTCTGTATTGCTGCCATTCTGACTCAAAGTTGCTCCCGAGCCATTTCCAGTGGAATGACAGGGACAATTTTGGCGGGAGAATTGTCATGAACGAAACGATGGATGACCGTGACGGCTGGATTTGGCTGGACGGCAAGTTGGTGCCGTGGCGCGAGGCGCGTACCCATGCGCTGACCCACGCGCTGCATTACGGCTCCTCGGTCTTCGAGGGCGAGCGCATCTATGGCGGCCGGGTCTTCCGGCTGGCGGCGCACAGCGCGCGCCTGCTGCGCTCGGCGCGGCTGGTCGACCTGGCGCTGCCGTGGACGCGCGAGCAGATCGACGAGGCGACGCGTGCCGTGGTGAAGGCCAACGGGCTGAGCGAGGGGTATGTGCGGCCGATCGCCTGGCGCGGCTCGGAAGCGCTGGGCGTCTCGGGCCTCGGCATCTCGACCCATCTGGCGATCGCGCCCTGGGCGTGGCCGAACTATTTCAGCGGCGAGGCGAAGATGCGCGGCATCCGGCTGCGCATGGCCGAGTTCCGCCGGCCATCGCCGCAGAGCGCGCCGGGCGAGAGCAAATGCGGCGGCCTCTACGTGATCTGCACCCTGGAGAAGGACCGCGCCATCGCCGCCGGCTTCGATGACGCGCTGATGCTGGACTGGAAGGGCCGCGTCGCCGAGGCGACGGGCGCCAACATCTTCCTGTCGATCGACGGCAGGCTGGTCACGCCGACGCCGGAGAACTTCCTCGACGGCATCACGCGCCGCGCCGTGATCGGTCTTGCGCGGGCACGCGGGCTCCAGGTCGAGGAGCGCGAGGTGTGGCCCGAGGATCTCGCGCGCGCCAGCGACGTGTTCCTCACCGGCTCGGCCTCGGAGATCACGCCGGTGCGCGAGATCGACGGCCGCCACTACCAGGTCGGGCCGCTGGTGAAGACGCTGATCGACGATTTCGCCGCCCTGGTCCGGCGCGAGGATGCCGAGGGCTTCGGCGAGAACGATCAGCTCATCGGCGCGCCGGCGCGATGCGCCGCGTGAACCAGTCCTCGAGCATCGCCTTTTCGTAGCGCAGGGGATCGCTGGAGCCGATCGTCGGCGCATGGGATTGGTAGTCCATGTCGACGACCGTCTCCTCGCCCTGCGCGCGCACGACGCCGCCTTCCTCCAGGGTGTAGCGCAGGCGGACGCGCGGCCAGCTCGCCGGCTTCAGCACCCGCGTCTGCGGTGTCGAGACCTGGAACGGGCTGACCTCGCCCGCGAGGTCGACGTCGAGCACCTCGATCCTCAGCGTCTGGGCTGCCGTCAGCCGTTGGTCGCCCAGGCGCTCCAGGTAACGCGCGATCTCCAGCAGCGCCGGCTCGTGCGGCGAGGCGGGCCGCGCGACGCCATCGCGCGAGGCGTCGCGATAGCGCTCGGGCTGGACGAAGGAGACGACGACCGAGGCCTCGGAAGCCGCCGACCACCCGGCAGCGCAGAGCACGGTCGCAGCGATGAGCTTCGTTGCGGACATGTTACCCCTCCCATAACGACAAGGGCGTGCCTACATGCGAGCCGTTCGCAGTCTAACAGGCGGCAGGCCTACGGGGACATCGTGAAGGGCAAGACGGTTCGGCCGGCGAAGACACGTTGGCGTGAGGTGGTACTGGTCTGCGGGGAGTGCTCGGGCGATGCCCACTCGCTGCGCAAGCGGCTGAAGAAGGAGCTCAAGCGCCGGGACGGCGGCAAGGCGTTCAGGATCATCCGCACCGGATGCATGGGCGTGTGTCCGAAGAATGCCGTTACTGTCGGGCTCGGCCGCGATCTGTCGGACGAGCGGCCGCGCGTGCACATCGTGCGCGACGATGCGACGAAGAAGGATCTGCGCGCTTTGCTCGACGCCTGATGCTGCTCTGCGCCGCGCCAATCGAGGCGCGTTCGTGTCGCGAAGGTAACATCGCATGTCCCGCAGTCGCGCAACGGTGATGCCGATCGGCGCGTGGCGTCACCTGCGCGTCAGCGGTGCGGCGCAGCGTCTCGCGCGACGCGTCGTCATGAGTCGACGGCGCGCTTGTCGAGGAGACTGGACCATGAGTACCAAACGCATTGTCGCAGCGATCATCTCGCTTGCATTCCTGTCGCCGGTCGCGGCCACCGCGCACTCGCCGGTCTATCACACGGAAGGCGACATCCAGGCGGCCGAGCGCGGCACGTTCGCCTATGGCGATGACGGCACGCCCAACAGCCATGTGCACGCCGTGGCGCACACGACACCGGACCTGCCACCGTCCCTGAGCGCGCCTGCGCCGGGCTCGCGTTAGTCCACCCCTGATGCGCACGGCGACCTCGGTGTCGCCGCGCGCATCACGCGCGCTTCAGCGCTCCCACTTCTTCGCCGCCTGATCGTCGCCTTCGTGCGCGCCGACCCATTGCTCGCCCTTGGGCGTGTCCTCGACCTTCCAGAACGGCGCCTTGGTCTTCAGCCAGTCGATCAGGAAATGACAGGCCTCGAAGGCCGCCTCGCGATGCGGCGAGGCGACGGCGACCAGCACGATGCGATCGCCCGGCTCGAGCCGCCCATATCGATGGATGATCAGGCTGGCTTCCAGCGGCCAGCGCCGGTTGGCTTCGGCCTCGATCTCCTCGAGCGCCGTCTCGGTCATGCCGGGATAGTGCTCGAGCGTCATCGCGCTCACCTGCTCGCGGTGATAGCCCTCGCGCACGTGCAGGTCGCGCACCAGGCCGACGAAGCTGGTGATGCCGCCGACGCGCTTGTTGCCGGCGGCGAGCGCGGCGAGCTCGGCGCCGACGTCGAAATCCTCGCGCTGGACGCGGACGCCCACGGCGTCAGCCGCCGGTGAAGGGCGGGAAGAAGGCGACTTCGCTGGCGCCTGTAATCGGCGCGGCGAAGCTGGCGACCTTCTTGTCGATCGCCGCGCCGAAGACCTTGGCTTCGGAGAAGGCGTCGGCGTGACGCGCGCTTTGCGATGACAGCCAGGTGACGAGATCCTGCACGGTGGCGACCTCGGCGGGTGGCGTGACGTCCTCCTCGGACTTGCCGACCTTCTGCCGCAGCCAGGCGAAGTATTTCACTTTCATGTCGCCCTCACGCCGCGGAGTCGGCGGGCTTGCCGGCGACCTTGGGCTTGGTCTCGCGCGGCGGCGGCGGCTCGGTCTCGGTCATGTGCGCCAGCGCCGAGCGCAGGTAGTCGTAGCCGGTGATCAGCGTCAGCATCGCGGCGGCCCACAGCAGCACCAGGCCCACGGTCATGGTCCACGACGGCCCGGCGTCGCCGACCAGCAGCACGGCCAGCGCCAGCATCTGGATCGCCGTCTTCCACTTCGCCAGCTTGCTCACCGGCAGGCCGATGCGCAGCTCGGCGAGGAACTCGCGCAGGCCCGAGACCAGCACCTCGCGGCACAGGATGATCAGCGCCGCGAGGATATGCACGCCGCGCAAGGTGCCGAAGCCGCACATCATCAGCAGCACGGCGGCGACCAGCAGCTTGTCGGCGATCGGATCGAGGAAGCGGCCGAGCTTGGAGATCTGCTTCCAGCGGCGCGCCAGCCAGCCGTCGAAATAGTCGGTGATGCTGGCCGCCGCGAACAGCGCCGCCGCCAGCCAGTGCGCCTCGTCGCGGCCGATCCAGCCCTCGAGCCAGAAGCAGGCGATCACGACGGGGATCGCGGCGATGCGCGACAGCGTCAGGATATTGGGCAGGTTGAAGGGCATGGCACGGTCCGTGGCGACTCTATCCGCCGCCCCTGAAATGATCATGGATTTTCTTGGCCATCGTGCGGGAAACGCCGGGCGCGGCCTCAAGATCCCCCAGCGAGGCGGCCGCCACGGCGCGGGCCGAGCCGAAATGGTGCAGCAGGGCGCGCTTGCGCGCCGCGCCGATGCCGGCGATCTCGTCGAGCGCCGATCTGGTGATCCCCGCCGAGCGCCGTGCACGATGCGTGCCGATGGCGAAACGGTGCGCCTCGTCGCGCAGGCGCTGCAGGAAGTACAGCACCGGGTCGCGCGGCTGCAGCGAGAAGGCCGGCTTGTCGGGCTGGAAGAAGCGCTCGCGCCCGGCATCGCGGTCGGGGCCCTTGGCGATCGACACCAGCGCCACGTCGGTGACGCCCAGCTCGGCGAACACCGCCTGCGCCTGGGTGAGCTGGCCGGCGCCGCCGTCGATCAGCACCAGGTCGGGCCAGTTGCCGCCCTCGCGATCCGGGTCCTCCTTCAGCGC
>CAYNOF010000640.1:0-1323 GCA_964398335.1 uncultured Rhizobiaceae bacterium | reverse complement strand
CAGGCGCGTCATGCGCACGCGCTCCTCGCGGTCGGCCTTGGCGCGCGGGCCCGACTGCGCGGCCGGCCTGGCGGCGGGCGCAGGTGCTGCGGCCGGCGGCGCCGAGAGCACGTTCAGCACGTCGGCCTTGGTGATGCGGCCATCCTTGCCCGTGGCCGGAATCGCCGACGGATCGATGCCGCTCTCGGCCACCAGCTTGCGCGCGGCGGGGCCGGAGGCGGCAAGGTTCGCAGGCGCCGCAACAGCAGCGGGTGCGGGCGCAGCCGCCACGGGCGCGGCGGCGGGCTTGGCGGCAGGCGCGGCAGCCGGCTTGGCCGCGGCGGCGGCACCCGCCTCGATCACGCACAGCACGGCGCCGACCTGCACCGTCTCGCCCTCGGCGGCGACGATCTTGCCGATGGCGCCGGCGGCGGTGGCGTTGACCTCGACGGTGACCTTGTCGGTCTCCAGCTCGCACAGCGCCTCGTCGACGGCGACCGCGTCGCCCTCGTGCTTGAACCACTTCGCGACCGTCGCCTCGGTGACCGATTCACCCAGCGTCGGAACCTTGATCTCGACAGCAGCCATGATCGTTCCCTCAGCCGACGGTGAGCGCACGGTCGACCAGGTCTGCCTGCTCGGCGAGATGCGACTTGAGCAGACCGACGGCGGGCGACGCCGACTCCTTGCGACCGATATAGATCGGACGTTTCGCTTTGATGTTGGCCTCGGCCAGCGACTTCTCGATGCGCCGGTCCAGAAACATCCAGGCACCGGCGTTCTCCGGCTCCTCCTGGCACCACACGACATCGGCGTTCGGGAACGCCGAGAGCCGCTTGGTCAGGCGGTTGAACGGGAACGGGTAGAGCTGCTCGATGCGCAGGATGGTGACGTCGTCGATCTTGCGCGCGCGACGCTCGGCCAGCAGGTCGTAGAACACCTTGCCCGAACACAGCACCACCCGCCGGATCCTGTCGTTGGGCGCCAGCGTATCCGGATCGCTCAGGAGGCGGCGGAACGAGGTGCCCTCGGCCATGTCGGCGAGGTTCGACACCGCCTCCTTGTGGCGCAGCAGCGACTTGGGCGTCATCACCACGAGCGGCTTGCGGAACGGCCGGCGCATCTGGCGGCGCAGCGCATGGATGTTGTTGGCCGGCGTGGTGATGTTGACGACCTGCCCGTTGTCGTCGGCCGAGAGCTGCTGGTAGCGCTCGAGGCGCGCCGAGGAATGCTCGGGCCCCTGGCCCTCGTAGCCGTGCGGCAGCAGCATCACCAGGCCGCACATGCGGAACCACTTGCTCTCGCCCGAGCAGATGAACTGGTCGATGATGACCTGCGCGCCGT
>CAYNOF010000639.1:0-4507 GCA_964398335.1 uncultured Rhizobiaceae bacterium | reverse complement strand
GTCGAGGCTGGGATAGGACCACAGGTGCCAGATCTGGTTCACCTGGCCGAACTCGCTGGTCCAGTAGCCGTGGTTCATGCCGTAATTGTCGCCGCGCGCCGGGCGGCCGATGGTCTCCGCCGCCTTCAGGTAGGCCGGCATCTGGCCGGCATACATGGTGTAGGTGCGCATCTCGTAGATCATCGGATCCTCCCTCGGTTTGCGCCCGCGACTCAGAACAGCGTGTAGCCGCCGTCGATGACGAAGTCGCGGCCGGTGGTGTAGCGCGAGGCGTCGGAGGCGAGATAGACGGCGATCGGTCCGAAGTCCTGTTCCACGCCCCAGCGGCGCTGCGGGATGCGCGGCTTGACGTTGCCGGCGAACTTCTCGTTGTTGAAGGCGTTGGCGGTCATCGCCGTCTCGATCCAGCCCGGCAGGATCGAGTTGACGCTGATGTTGTAGCGCGCGAGCTCGACGGCGAGCGCGCGCACGAAGGCGCAGACGCCGCCCTTGCTGGCGCCATAGTGGCTGCTGCGCGCCGCGCCTTCGATCGCCGCGGTACTCGCCATGGCCACCAGCGAGCCGCCCTTGCCGCGCTCGACCATGTGCTTCGCCGCCGTGCGGAAGGTGAAGAACACGCCGTCGAGGTTGACGCGCAGCACGCGATGCCACTCCTCGGTCGTCATCTCGAGGATGGCGCCCTTGCCGCGACCGGAGACGCCGGCATTGGCGACGCAATTGTCGACCTGGCCCAGCGTCTTGATGGTCTCGGCGAAACCGGCCTCGACGGCCTTCTCGTCGCCGACATCGACGATCTGAGCATGCACGCGCTTGCCGTGGCGCTTGAGCTTCTCGACCGCGGCGTCGTTCTTCGACTTGTTGGTGCCCCAGATGCAGACGTCGGCGCCGGCCTCGGCCATCGCGTCGGCCATGCCGAAGCCGATGCCGCCATTGCCACCGGTGACCAGCGCCACCTTCCCCGTCAGGTCGAATCCCTTGTAGGCCATATCGCGCCCCTCCTTTGAGTTGGGGCGCATCCTACGGCGTCAGGCACGAGGCGCCAGCCCAGCGTTCCGCGCGCCGGAAACACAGCGGGCCGCCTCTGGGGCGGCCCGTCCCTTTCAGCGCTTCGACACGTCAGTGCAGCGGCGCGGTCTCGACGAGAACGATCTCGGCGTCGGCGGTGGCCTCGATCGTGATCTCCTCGATGTCCTCGATCGCCACGCCGTCGCGCGCGCTGACCTCGACGCCGTTGACCTTCACCGCGCCCTTCGCCGGCACAAGATAGGCCGGCCGGCCGTCGAGCACGTGGTTCACGCTGTCGCCGCCCTTGATGGTCGCGGCATAGAGCGCGCCATCGGCGTAGAGCGGGATCGCCCCCTGGCCGTCATGGCTGACGAAGCCCGAGGCCAGCGGCACCAGCTTGCCGTCGCGTGCGCCGGCGGGGAAATCGCGCGTCTCCCAGCGCGGCTTCACGCCCTGCTTGTTGGGCAGCAGCCAGATCTGGAACAGCTCGGTCTCGTCCGGCTCGCGGTTGTACTCCGAATGCACGATACCGGTGCCGGCGCTCATCACCTGGATCTGCCCGGCTTCGGTGCGACCCTTGTTGCCGACGCTGTCCTGGTGGGTGATCGCACCCTTCATGACGTAGGTCACGATCTCCATGTCGCGGTGCGGATGCGGGTCGAAGCCGGTGCCGGCGGCGATGCGGTCGTTGTTCCACACCCGCAGCGCACCCCAGTGCATGCGGTTACGGTTGTGGTAGTCGGCGAAGCTGAAGTGGAAATTGGCCTTCAGCCAGCCATGGTCCGACTTGCCGAGATTCTTGAACGGGCGGAGCTCGATCATGTGTCCCTCCCCTTGTGGGGTTGATGCTCAGATGGCCCCACAGATGGCCTCGTTGCCAGAGGCGTTCAAGTTTCCAACCCGTAACGCTTGACCCTCACAGAGCGCGGGGCAGCGCTGCGCCATACGCTTCCATCGGCAGACGCAGCGCGCGGCAGCAATAGGCGACCAGGCGATAGAAACCGCAGAGCGCGATCACCTCGAGGATCTGCTCACGGCTGAAGACGGCGCTCAGCGCGCTCCACAGCGCGTCGGGAATGTCGATCGTGTCGTGCAGCGCATCGACGGCACGGATCAGCAGGCGCTCCTCCTCGCTCCATACCGCCGCGTCGGCGCTGTCCGTGGCGAGCGCCTGGACCTGCGACTCGGTCAGCTCCGCGCGCTTGGCGAAGAAGGTGATGTGCACGCCCCATTCATAGGCGCAGTCGCAGCGCGCGCAGACACGGTCGATGACGATCTCGCGCTGGCGCAGGCTGAGCGGTCCCTTGTCGAGCAGCGAGCCGGCGCGGAACTTCTCCCAGATGCGCGGCACCGACGACAGCGTGCGGAACAGCACCAGCGGATCGACGCCGCTGGGCATGATGCGGTCGAAGGCAGCCTGGACGTCGGCAGGATAGGGCGCGCTGAGCGGCGGGATGCGCGGGGTCATGATGGCCTCCATCTCCATGCTACGGAATTCGTAGCACGAGGGAGACATAGCCCGACCGGCGCGATCGTGCTACCGATTTCGTAGCATGGCGAAGACACCCAGACCCGGCCAACCCGTCCGCGGCTCGACCACCGGCCGGCCGATCATGGCCCTGTTCGACCTGCTGGGCCGGCGCTGGGCCGGGCGGGTGATCTGGGAGCTGCGCGAGGGCCGCCAGCCCACCTTCCGCGCGCTGCGCGAACACGGCGGCAATCCCAGCCCGTCGGTGCTCAACACGCGCCTGGCCGAGCTGCGCGAGGCCGGGCTGGTCGAGACGGTCGAGGGCGGCGGCTATCGCCTGACGGCCGCCGGGCGCGGTCTGCTGAAGGTCCTGATCCCGCTGCACCTCTGGGCGGACGACTGGGCCGCCGGGCTGACCCGCGACAGTCTGTCCACTCGACGCTGAGCGAGCAATCGCTCATTTACGCCGCCCTCGCGATTTGGAGGTTGGGGCTATGGGCGTGAAGTTGTTGATGAGCACCCTGGGCAGCATGGCGGCGGACCCGCTGGGCAGCTTCGCCTTCCGGGCCACCGACGAGCAGCTGCGCAAGATCAGGGTCGAGGGCCTGACGCACTTCACCAAGGTCGCCAACCTGCGCCACGTCGTGAAGCGCGTGCTGGTGAAGCCGACCGGCGCCGCCAACGCCGAGGTCGCGATCGTCCCCGGCTCATTCAACATGGGCAGCGTGAAGGGCTCGGTGGGCTGGGCCCTGCGCGATCTGTCGGTGGTCAAGCTGACGCCCTTCAGCAAGGGCGAGAACAACGGCGGTGTGTCGGGCTACTCGTACTTCTTCCTCGGCGCGCCCGAGGAGAAGTCGTTCCAGACCAACCTCGCCTGGCAGGAAGGCGATGCCGGCTGGTCGCGCATCACGATCGCCGGCAGCGATTTCCTCTCCCGGGCCAATCCCGAGAACATCTTCGTGCGCCGCCACGACAACGTGGTGATCTATCACGGCGCCTATCGCGGGCCGGCTTCGGTCAAGCCGCTGCCCGCGACCGGTCACTGAGGCCTCAGGCGGCGCGCGCCGCCACGGCGACGTAGTGCGTCGAGCCTTCGCGCCAGATCTTCAGCAGCGCCGGCTTCTTGCTGTCCTTCGCCGCGCGCAGCTTGGCGACGGCGTCGTCGGTGCCGGTGATGGCGTCGTGGCCGATCTGCACGATCACGTCGCCGGCCTGCAGTCCGCGCTCCTCGGCCGGGCTGCCGGGCTGCACCTCGAGGATCAGCGCGCCCTTGAACCCGGGCGCGAGATCGAGGTCCTGGCGCGCCTGCGGCGAGAGCTCGCCCAGCGACACCCCGTAGGACGCCGGTGCGGCCTTCTCGCTCGGCGCCGAGCGATCGGCCTTCACCGCCGTCGCCTGGCCGTCGAGCTTGGCCGTGATGGCGATGTCCTTGCCGTCGCGCCACACGCCGAGGCTCACCGAGGAGCCCGGCGCGGTCGACGCGATCAGGCGGGTCAGGTCGCGGATGGTCTTGATGTCCTTGCCGTCGACCGTGCGGATGACGTCGCCGTCCCTGATGCCGGCCTTCAGCGCCGCGGAGTCGGGCATGACGCCGGCGACCAGCGCGCCGTCGGTGCCCTTCAGCGACAGGCTGTCGGCGATCTCCTGGGTCACCGGCTGGATCTGCACGCCGAGCTGGCCGCGCGCCACCTTGCCGTGCTCCTTGAGCTGGGTGATCACCGGCTCGGCCAGGCTCGAGGGAATGGCGAAGCCCAGGCCGATGCTGCCGCCCGTGGGCGAGAAGATCGCGGTGTTGATGCCGATCACCCTGCCGTCCATGTCGAACAGCGGGCCGCCGGAGTTGCCCTTGTTGATGGCGGCATCCGTCTGGATGTAGTCGTCGAACGGACCCGACTGGATGTCGCGGCCGCGGGCCGAGACGATGCCGGTGGTCACGGTGCCGCCGAGACCGAACGGGTTGCCCACCGCCATCACCGGCTGGCCGACACGGATTTTGCTGGCGTCGCCGAAGCTGACGAAGGGCAGCGGCTTGTC
>CAYNOF010000638.1:0-4531 GCA_964398335.1 uncultured Rhizobiaceae bacterium | reverse complement strand
CGATCAGCAGCTCGCGCTCGCCGGTGAAGAGCGCGATCGGCTCGCCCCAGGGCTCGTCCGAGCGCTCCTTCATCTCGGTCAGCGCAGCCATGTCGGGGCCGGCCTGCAGGCCGCGCGATTCGTGCAGGCGCAGGGTGACGGTGCCGACGCGCTTGCGCCTGCCCTGCAGCGTGGGCTCGCCGGCATCGACGTTCAGCGTCTCGAGGTCGCAATCGTAGGGCAGCCCGACCAGGGCGCGCGAGGCGGCGCGCTCCAGCGTCACGTTGCCGCCGTTCACGCTCTGCGTCGGCATCTTGTTGCCGTCGGCGAAGATCTCGACCGTGCGGCCTTCCAGGTGCCACAGGCCGCCAATGCCGCTCGCCAGCAGGGCCCAGTCGGCAGTGTCGGCATCGTGCAGCGCCGTCGGCGCGTCGGTCTCGAGTCGCGCCGTCGCCGTGTCGCCGTCCGTGCAGGCGGTGACCGTGACCCGCACCGTCTCGCCGCCCGCGCGCAGCTCGTACAGGCGGCCGACCAGCGCTGCGCTGAACGGCGCGTGCCCGGTGGCCTGCAAGGTCACCGACGCACCCATGTTGTAGCCGGCGCCGGTGATCTTCAGGAAATCGTCGCTGACGGTGTTGTTGCCGTCATAGGCCAGCGCACAATCGAGGAACCAGGCGTCGCGCAGGCGCATGAAGCGCCGGCTCTGCAGCCGCTCGACGTAGCGCACGGTCTGGCCACCGACATCGCGCGCGACGATCAGGTAGAGCACGTCCTCGTCCCCCTCGCTGATCGTGCACGCGGATTCCACGGCGCCATCGGTGACATGGCGGGCCCAGGCGAAGACCTCGTGCTCACGCATGTAGGTCAGCGCCAGCAGCACGCCGTCGTCGCGCACCGCCCAGACGATCTTGTGCGGCACCTGCGCCCAGGCCCATTCCTCGATCGCGTGGCCGTCGAAGAGATGCGAGGCCAGCACCGAGAGGTCGACGCCGGTCCAGCCGTCGCTCTCGAACTGGTACTTCAGGTCGCGCACGATCGATCCCTTCTCCTGCACGAACAGGATCGAGTCGTTGACGACGATCGGCGGCACGTGGCTCGAGCCGGCGTAGGACTGGGCGCGCAGGTTGGTGTTGGCCGGCGTCAGCACGTCGGACTGGCTGCCCGGCCAGCACATCCACTCGGCGCCCGAGGTGAAGACGATCAGCGCGCCCATGCTGACGAGATGGCGGATCTCGTTGACCTGGCGCGAGGCGATGGTGCGGGTGATGGCGTCGTCGTCCTGGGTCGGCGTCGAGACGTTCATGTTCTTGTACGAGCCCGAGGCCGTCGCCCAGATGGTCTGCGGCTTGCTGGTCGAGCCGCCGAAGAACTTGCGCTGCTCGTGGTAGTTGACGCAGCCCGGCCACTCGCCGGCGCCGCTGAAGGGATTGCGCTGGCCCGGCGGTGCGTCAGTCGTGTCGGCGCGGATCTTGTCGTCCTTGAAGCCCGCCGCGCCGTCGCCGGCGTTGCCGATGAAGCCGTAGATGCCGTTGCGCTGCTTGTAGACGTTGTAGGAGCCGGCGCCGGCGACATTGGTCCAGGTCACGGTGATGAAGTCGCCGGCACCGGCGTCCCAGGCCGATTCGGCCTTGAACGTCGCGTTGCCGGCGCTGCTGGGCAGCGATTCCTCGCCGCTCTCGGCGTTGACGGCGGTCACGACATAGCTCCAGCCGGTCGAGCCGCTCACCGAGGACGGCGTCGCCGCGGCGCCCGTGGGCGCGGCCTGTTCCGAGGCGAAGGTGATGGCGTTGAGCGACCAGCTGGCGTGGCCCGAGCGCGTCAGGTCGCGCGGCCCATAGCCGGGATGGGTGAGCGTCATCGTATCGGCGGACTGGGTGAACTTCAGCCGCGGCAGGTCGGCGGCGGCATAGGGCGTGACGAGCGTGTAGACCCGCGCCGCCGTGCCGCCCGAGGTGAACGCGCCGTAGCCGCTGCTGTCGAGGCCCGCGAGCTGCACCGTGTCGGTCGTGGCGCCGGCGACCGTGGCATAGCGGCCGTTGAGCTCGCCCATGCCGCCGATGCCGGCGAGGTAGATGCGATCGCCGTTGGACCAGCCATGCGCGGTGACCGTGACCATCGCCGGATCGGCGTTGGTGATCGACACGATGGTCTTCGCGCTCTCGGTGACGTAGCCGCCATCCTTGACCACGCGCATCGTCTGCTCGCCGAACTCGAGCGCATAGGCCTGCGTGGTGTTGAACTGGAAGGGGATCAGGCGCGAGCGCACGGCGTGATCGATGCACGGCCCGACCCACAGCGTGCCCGGCCGGTTCTGCGCCCCGCCCTGCGCCATGATCATCCAGTTCAGGCAGGTCGCGAGGCCGATGTGGTACTTCGCCAGATCGACCCGGGCGTGCAGCGCGGGCGCGATCTCGCCAGCGGCGAAGGATGGCTGGATCAGTGGCGTGCCCATGGGTCAATCCGTGTAGCCGCGCTCGGCAAGGAAATCCGGTACCGGCCGGTCGCTGGTGGTGATGCCCTCATTGGCGTCGGCGGCGAAGCCCTCCGCGACCTTCAGGGGCGCGCGCCTGGCGATCAGCTCGGCCGTCGAGTCCTTGGTGGTGATCGGCAGCGCGATGGTTTCCGCCAGGCGCCAGCTGAGCGCCTGCACGAAGCCGGCGCTGAAGAGCTCGCTGTTCTCGACGATGCGGGTGTACCAGCCCGCGGCCTCGGACTGGTTGGTGAAGATGGCCACCGCGTCGTTGCCGTTGCTGTCGGCGACGCTGCCGATCGCCCAGTCCGCCGGCGCGCCGGCCGGCCGCGGCCCCGACCAGATGCCGCGGAAGCGCGCGCATCGGTTGGGTACGCTGTAGGTGTAGGCCCAACCCGGCGGTGGCGCCTCGACACGCAGCGCCAGGGTCTCGACGCGGCGCGCGAAGTTCCAGTCGAAGTCGCGCAGCAGGGTGTCGCGGCAATCGGCGTAGTTGGCCTTGCAGATGCGCGCCTCGGTGCTGGCTTCCTCGAGCGACGCGATGGTCGCGCGCGTGCCCAGCCGCGAGAGCGCCAGATTGCAGATTTGCACGATCGAGGCCATGCGCTACGCCCTCGCAGCTTGCCGCGCGCCGCTGATCGCGCCGGCGATGGTGTCGTGAAGCGACGGCGTGTCGCCGGCCAGGGCGGCGCGCAGCGTCGCGTCGTCGGTGGCCGCGTCATCCGACAGCGCGCCCACGACATCGGGCGGCGGCAGCGGGCTGGCGGTGGCGCTCAGGCGGCACAGGATGTCGCGCATCAGCGCGGCGCGATCGGGCGTCATCAGAAATGCGCCTCGACCATGATGATGCCCGCGGCGCCCGCCGAGCCGGCGCGGGGATTGGTGCCCGTGCCGATCGTGCCGGCGGCGCCCGCGGCGCCGACCGCGTAGCCGTAGGACGCCGCGGGCGAGGCGATGATGGCCTCGACATAGCCGCCACCGCCGCCGCCCGCGCCCATGGTCGCGGTGGCGTCCACGGCGCCGCCCGAGCCGCCCGCACCGGAATTCGCCGGCGGGTTCTGCGAGGCGCCCGAGGTGCCGCCCGACCAGGCGTTGAAGACCGACTGGCCCAGCACGGAGCCGCCGCCCAACGCCCCGTTCTGGAAGGTGTAGCCGGAGCGGTTGTCGCCGCCCCGGCTGCCCGCGATGTTGGTGTCGCCGCCGCTGGCCGTGCCGCCGGCGCCGCCGGTGCCGGCATTGCCACCGCCGCCACCGCCGCCGGTCAGCGATCCGAACGTGCTGTTGCCGCCGTTGCCGCCATTGCCCGGCGACGTGCCGGAACCCTGGCCGCCGCCGCCGCCGCCGACCAGGCGCACGCGCAGCCAGCGCGCGCCCGATGGCGTGGCGTAGGTGCCCGAGCCCGAGGTGTAGACCGTGGTTTGCGGCAGGCCCGAGACCTCGCCGTAGATCGTCGTCGCCATGTCAGGTCACCGTCCAGGTGCCGACCGCCGACACCGCCATCCATTCCGCCGCGTTGAGCGCGATCAGCCGGATGGTGGAGCCGATGGCGGTCGATTCGATCTTGCCGGCGACGGCGCTCAGCGCCGTGCCGACCTGGATGGTGTCGCCCGCGGCCGCGGTGACCCGGATGCCGTCGGCGTCCTGCACCATGAAGCTGAAGTCGAGCCCGGCGGCGGCCGTGGGCAGCACGAACGGCGCGATCGCCGTGGCGCCCTCGTTGCTGTAGATGCTCTTCGTCTCGGCCGCCGTGATGGTGCGGCCGTCGCTGTCGACCACCAGCGCGCCGAGCGCGGCGCTGAGCGCCAGCAGGGCAGCCAGCACCGGCGCATCGGCCACCGGCAGCGGATTGCCCGTGCTGACCTTGCGGTCGTCGTAGGTTTCGAGCTGCATCGCCGCTCTCCGATCAGCTCGCGCGCGCCGGCGGCGTCGAGAGGGTGCCGGGGTCGAAGGCGCCCTGGGTCAGGCGGCGCTTCTCGGCCTGGGCCTGCTCGGCGGTCGTGCCGCGTGCGGCGAAGTAGGTCGTCTGGCGCTGGCGGCCTTCGTCGTCGACCGGCTCGAGCGCGGTGCCGGGGTGACCGGCGT
>CAYNOF010000637.1:0-9648 GCA_964398335.1 uncultured Rhizobiaceae bacterium | reverse complement strand
GGGCTGACCGGCGTCGCCTCGGGCCTGGGCGCGCTCGACCAGCTCCTGGGCGGCCTGCACAAATCCGACCTGATCGTGCTCGCCGGCCGCCCGTCGATGGGCAAGACGGCGCTGGCCACCAATATCGCCTTCCACGCCGCCAAGCAGTATCGCGAGGAGTTCGACGAGGAGGGCCGCGCCCAGGCGGTCGACGGCGCGGTGATCGGCTTCTTCTCGCTGGAGATGTCGGCCGAGCAGCTCGCCACCCGCATCCTCGCCGAGCAGGCATTGGTGAGCTCCGAGAAGATCCGTCGCGGCGAGCTCAACCAGCACGACTTCAACCGCGTGCTGGCGCGCAGCCGCGAGCTGCAGATGGTGCCGCTGTTCATCGATGACACGCCGGGGCTCACGGTGCAGGCGCTGCGCACCCGCGCGCGCCGCCTGAAGCGCCAGCACGGGCTGGGCATGATCGTGGTCGACTATCTCCAATTGCTGCAGGGTGCGGGCCGCGGCCGCGACACCAACCGCGTGCAGGAGATCTCGGAGATCACCCGCGGGCTGAAGACGCTCGCCAAGGAGCTCGACGTGCCGGTGATCGCGCTGTCGCAGCTCAGCCGCGCGGTCGAGCAACGCGAGGACAAGCGGCCGCAGCTCGCCGACCTGCGCGAATCCGGCTCGATCGAGCAGGATGCCGACGTGGTGATGTTCGTTTTCCGCGAGGAGTACTATCTTTCCCGATCGGAGCCGGCGCGCCGGCCGGAGGAGAGCGACGAGCGGTTCAACGACCGCCACGACGCCTGGAAGCAGCGCTGCGAGCTGTCCTACGGCAAGGCCGAGGTGATCGTCGCCAAGCAGCGTCACGGACCCACCGGCGTTGTCCGCCTGAGCTTCGAGGGCGAGTTCACCAAGTTCGGCAACCTCTCGGCCGACGACAGCTACGGCAGCCTGCAGGAATAGGAGGACGCATCCGGTGGCGAGCGACGTGGAAAGACTGGCGCGCGCCGCGGCGTTCGCCGCCGACAAGCACACCGGCCAGGTGCGCAAGGGCGAGGCCGGCGAGCCCTACGTCAACCACGTCATCGAGGTCGCCGAGATGCTGGCCCGTGCCAGCGGCGGCGGCGACGTCGAGCTGGTGATCGGCGGCCTGCTGCACGACACCATCGAGGACACCGGCGCCACCCATGAAGAGGTCGCGGCGATCTTCGGCGTCGTCGTCGCCGATCTCGTGATGGAGGTCACCGACGACAAGTCGCTGCCCAAGGCCGAGCGCAAGCGTCTGCAGGTGCTGCACGCGCCGCACAAATCGGCGCGCGCCAAGCAGCTCAAGCTCGCCGACAAGACCTCGAATTTGCGCGCGCTGGCGAGTTCCCCGCCGGCGAGCTGGCCGCTGTCGCGCCAGCGCGAGTATCTCGACTGGGCCCGCTCGGTCGCCGCCGGCCTGCGCGGCGCCAATGCCTGGCTGGAGGAGCAGTTCGACCAGGCTGCGGCCGAGGCCGAGCAGGCGATCGACGGGCGGAAGTGACCCCTGCCTTCCCCCGGAGAGGGAAGGCAGAAACATTGATCCCCACCCTCTCTTCCCCCATACGTTCGCGTTGATGTCCCTGCCCCCCGAGTCCCGCCGTGCCGGGGCGATCCTCACCGTCGATCTCGATGCCGTGGCCGCGAATTGGCGATTGCTGCGCGATCTCGGCCGTGCGGGCGGCAAGCCGGTGGAATGCGCCGCCGTCCTGAAGGCCGACGCCTATGGCCTGGGTGCCGGGCCGGTGGGCCGCCGGCTATGGGCCGAAGGCTGCCGCTTTTTCTTCGTCGCCCATGTCGACGAGGGCATCGCGCTGCGCGCCGCGGTGCCCGAGGCCTGGATCTGCGTGCTCAACGGCCTGCTGCCCGGCGCCGACATGGACCTGGTCGAGCACCGCCTGGTGCCGGCGCTCAACGATCTCGGCCAGGTCTCGGCCTGGCGCTCCTGCGCCCAGCGCGTGGCCCAGCCGCTCGACGCGGTGATCCACCTCGACACCGGCATGAACCGGCTGGGGCTCAATCCCGACGAGGCGATGCTGCTGGCCAACGACCGCATGCGCCTGCGCGGCCTGCGCCTGGCGCTGCTGATGAGCCATCTGGTGTCGTCGGAACGGCCGGCCGACACCACCAACCGCGCCCAGCTCGAGCGTTTCCGCCAGTTCGTCGCGCGCATGCCCGGCGCGCCGGCCTCGCTGGCCAATTCCTCCGGTGTCTTCCTCGGGCCCGACTACCATTTCGACCTGCTGCGGCCGGGTGCCGCGCTCTACGGCATCAATCCCACGCCCGACGCGGCCAATCCCATGCTGCCGACCGTGGCGCTGATGGCGCGCATTCTCCAGGTCCGGCAAATTGATGCCATGGCCGGCGTTGGCTATAACCACGACTGGCGGTCGGGACGGCCCACGCGCATCGCCGTCGTGGCGGCCGGGTATGCCGACGGCTATATGCGTTCGTTGGGCAATCGCGGTGAAGTCGCGGTCGAAGGACACAAAGTAAAAGTCGTCGGACGAGTCTCGATGGATCTCCTGACAATCGACGTCACCGATCTGCCCGACGGCCTCGCGGTCCCCGGCGCCTTCGTCGAGCTTGTCGGCCCCAACCTGCCGCCCGACGCGGTGGCGGTGAACGCCCGCACCAACGGCTACGAGATCCTGACCAATCTCGGCGACCGCTATCACCGCATCTACAGCGGAGCCGTCGCGTGAACATCCCGCTGGTCACCGTCCTGGGCCGCATGACGATCGCCTTCCTCGGGCTCACCGGGGCGGTGACGACCTTCGCCACGCGCAGCCTGCTGCACTGCTTCGAGCCGCCGATCTACCGCCGGCAGATCGCCCGGCAGATGCTGGAGATCGGCTACTACTCGCTGCCCGTGGTCGGGCTGACGGCGATCTTCACCGGCATGGTGCTGGCGCTGCAGAGCTACATCGGCTTCTCGCGCTTCTCGGCCGAGAGCGCGATCCCCAACGTCGTCGTCGTCTCGCTTACCCGTGAGCTCGGACCGGTGCTCGCCGGCCTGATGGTCGCCGGCCGCGTCGGCGCGGCGATGGCCGCCGAGCTCGGTACCATGCGCGTCACCGAGCAGATCGATGCGCTCACGACCTTGTCGACCGAGCCCTTCAAGTATCTGATCGCGCCGCGCATCGTCGCCGCCATCGTCACCATGCCGATGCTGGTGCTGGTGTTCGACGCCATCGGCATCCTCGGCGGCTATCTCGTGGGCATCTACAAGCTCGACTTCAACGAGCAGAGCTACCTGCGCAACACCGTCGACTTCCTGGAGTTCATGGACGTCTTCTCCGGCCTGGTGAAGGCCTCGGTGTTCGGCTTCCTGATCGCGCTGATGGGCTGCTACCACGGCTACAACTCGCGCGGCGGCGCGCAGGGCGTCGGCACCGCGAACACCAATGCCGTGGTCTCGGCCTCGATCATGATCCTGACCGCCAACTACCTCATCACCGAGCTGTTCTTCGCCCGCTGACCATGGCCGTACCCCGCATCGCCGTCCGCGGACTGCGCAAATCCTTCGGGCCCAAGAAAGTGCTCGACGGCATCGACGTCGAGGTCGCGGTCGGCGAATCGCTGGTCGTGATCGGCGGCTCGGGCTCGGGCAAGTCGGTGCTGCTGAAATGCATCCTCGGCCTGCTGCCGCCCGATTCCGGCTCGATCCTGATCGACGGCGAGGAGACCGTGGGCCTGCCGCGCGGCGAGCGCGCCCGCGTGATGCGCAAGTTCGGCATGCTGTTCCAGGGCGGCGCGCTGTTCGACTCGCTGAAGGTCTGGGAGAACGTCGCCTTCGGCCCGATCCAGAGCGACCGCATGCCCGTCGACGAGGCCAAGGCCGTCGCCATCGCCAAGCTGGGCGCCGTCGGCCTGACGCCCGATGTCGGCGAGCTGCGCCCGGCCGAGCTGTCGGGCGGCATGCAGAAGCGCGTGGCGCTGGCGCGCGCCATCGCGCGCGAGCCGGAGATCATCTTCTTCGACGAGCCGACCACCGGGCTCGATCCGATCATGTCCGACGTGATCAACGACCTGATCGTGCAATGCGTCAGGCAGTTGGGCGCCTCGACCATCTCGATCACCCACGACATGGCGAGCGCGCGCAAGATCGGCGACCGCATCGCCATGCTCTACGACGGCAAGCTGATCTGGCAGGGCCCGGTCGCCGACATCGACCATTCCGGCAGTGCCCATGTCGACCAGTTCATCCACGGCCGGGCCGACGGCCCCATCCGCATGCAGGTGAAGAAGGCTTAGCTTCCTGGTGGGGCGCCGCCGCTGCCCGAAAGCAAGACAAGATACGACCCCCGCACATGGCCAAACCCCTCCGTTCCTTCACCTGCCAGTCCTGCGGCGCCGTCACGGCGAAGTGGGCGGGCAAGTGCGAGTCGTGCGGGGCGTGGAACAGCATCGTCGAGGAGGCGCCGTCGGCGGCGGCGGCCGGCTCGCCGCTGGCGCGGGCGGGTGGCGGCAAGGGGCGGAAGATCGAGTTCGCCGCGCTCACCGGATCCTCGCCGCAGCCGCCGCGGCACGTCACCGGGATCGGCGAGTTCGATCGGGTGTGCGGCGGCGGGCTCGTCGCCGGATCGGCGCTGCTGATCGGTGGCGATCCGGGCATCGGCAAGTCCACGCTGCTGCTGCAGGCGGCCGCGGCGTTGGCGAAGGGCGGCGTCTCGTGCGCCTATTTCTCGGGTGAGGAGGCGCTGGACCAGGTCAGGCTGCGCGCGGCCCGGCTGGGACTCGCCGACGCGCCGGTGCAGCTCGCGGCGGCCACGTCGGTGCGCGACATCGTCGCCACGCTGGAGGCGCGCGACGGGCCCGCGGTCGCGGTGATCGACTCGATCCAGACCATGCATCTCGACACGGTCGACTCGAGTCCGGGTACGGTCACGCAGGTGCGGTCGTCGGCGCAGGCGTTGATCGAGGTCGCCAAGCGGCGTGGGGTCTCGGTGCTGCTGGTCGGCCATGTCACCAAGGAAGGCGCCATCGCCGGCCCGCGCGTGCTCGAGCACATGGTCGACACCGTGCTCTATTTCGAGGGCGAGCGCGGCCACCAGTTCCGCATCCTGCGCGCGGTGAAGAACCGCTTCGGTCCGACCGACGAGATCGGCGTGTTCGAGATGTCGGATCGCGGGCTCACCGATGTGGCCAACCCCTCGGCGCTGTTCCTCGCCGAGCGCCGCGGTGCGGTGAGTGGCGCCTGCGTGTTCGCCGGCGTCGAGGGCACGCGCCCGCTCTTGGTCGAGATCCAGGCGCTGGTCTCGCCGTCCTCCTTCGCCACGCCGCGCCATGCCGTGGTCGGCTGGGATTCCGGCCGGCTCGCCATGGTGATCGCCGTGCTGGAGGCGCGCTGCGGCGTCTCGGTCGGGCCCAACGACGTCTATCTCAACGTCGCCGGGGGCCTGCGCATCAACGAGCCGGCGGCCGACCTCGCCGTTGCCGCCGCCCTGCTGTCCTCGCTGGCCGACGAGCCGGTGCCCTCGGACATGGTGGTGTTCGGCGAGATCGGCCTGGGCGGCGAGGTGCGCGCGGTCGGCCAGCGGGAGGCACGGCTGAAGGAAGCGGCCAAGCTGGGCTTCCAGCGGGCGCTGCTGCCGCCGACCTCAACCTCGACGACATCAGGCCGCGCCTCGGGGGAGGCCATCCGCGTTGACGAAATCGGCCATCTGTCGGACCTTGTCGCCCGACTTCGTCCCGGCGGCCATCAGGCGCGGCGGCCTCTCCGTAAAACCGAGACCTGATCAGGCATGGACTCGCTAGGAATCACCCCTGTGGATATCGGGGCGCTGGGACTTTTGATCTTCGCCGGCGCCATGGGCCTGTCGAGCGGCTTCATCCATTCCGTGCTGTTCATCGGCTCCTGGGTGCTGGCCGGCACCGGGGCCTGGCGCTTCACGCCCAGCCTGCAGCCGGAAGTGCAGAAATACGTCGCCTCCGAGCAGATTGCCTATTTCACGACCCTGCTCGGCACCTTCGTGGTGCTGCTGATCGTGCTGACCCTGGTGGCCAGCACCATCGGCCGGGTGGTGCGCTCCAGCAGCATAAGGGTGCCGGACAAGATCATCGGCATGGCTTTCGGCCTGGTCTGCGGCCTGATCGTGCTGGCCACGGCGTTCCTGCTCTACACCTACATCGTCAAGCCGGCGACCCTGCCGCCGATCATCGCCAATGCCCGCATCTTCCCGCTGGTCAAGGAAGCGGCAGAGATGATCGAGCCGCAGCTGCCGGACTCCTTCAAGACCCGGGCCCAGCGCATCGCGCCGCCCAAGGCGCCCGATCCCGCCCTGCTTCCGGCCCCGGCCGCGCCCGGCACGCCGCCCTCGGATCCCCCTGCGGCAACGCCGCCCGCGGCGCCCCCCTCCAGCCCGGCGAATCCGGGTGGCGGCACGAAGTAAACCGTATATAAGGGGCCACCCTTCTTAACGCCGGTGTCATCGAACCGGCGGCAGCGCGGAGAAACGATCGTGCCGGGTGGACTCCCCCGCAGTACGAACCCTTTCGACGACGACAAGCTGCACGAGGAGTGCGCCCTTTTCGGGATCTACGGATCGAGCGACGCCTCGGCGCACACCGCTCTGGGCCTGCACGCCCTGCAGCATCGCGGCCAGGAAGCCACCGGCATCGTCTGCTACGACGGCCAGCACTTCCACCAGCACCGCGACCTCGGCCTGGTCGGCGAGGTGTTCGACAAGCCCGAGGTGATGCGCAAGCTCAAGGGCTACGCCGCCATCGGCCACAACCGGTATTCGACGACCGGCGACACGGTGCTGCGCAACGTGCAGCCGATCTTCGCCGACTTCGATTTCGGCGGCCTGGCGGTGGCGCACAACGGCAACCTCACCAACGCCTACCTGCTGCGCAAGGAGCTGGTGCGCCGCGGCTGCCTGTTCCAGTCGACGATGGACACCGAGGTCATCAACCACCTGATCTCGCGCTCGCAGTACTCGACCGTGATCGACCGGCTGATCGACGCGCTGGGCCGGGTCAAGGGCGCCTACTCCCTCGTCATGCTGACCAACGACGGGCTGATCGGCGTGCGCGATCCGCTGGGCGTGCGGCCGCTGGTGCTGGGCAAGCTCGATGACGCCTGGATCCTCAGCTCGGAAACCTGCGGCCTCGACATCATCGGCGCGCGCTTCGTGCGCGATGTCGAGCCGGGCGAGATCGTCTTCGCCGGCAAGGACGGCATCAAGTCGATCAAGCCGTTCACCAAGGCCAAGCGCCGCTTCTGCATCTTCGAGCACATCTACTTCGCGCGCCCCGACAGCCGCGTCGAGGGGCTGGGCGTCTACGACGTGCGCAAGCGCATCGGCGCCGAGCTGGCGAAGGAAAGCCCGGTGCCCGCCGACATCGTCGTGCCGGTGCCCGACTCCGGCGTGCCCGCGGCGATGGGCTACGCGCAGGAATCCGGCCTGCCCTTCGAGCTGGGCATCATCCGCAACCACTATGTCGGGCGCACCTTCATCGAGCCGGCCGACCACATCCGCCATCTCGGCGTACGGCTGAAGCACAATGCGAATCGCGCCACCATCGAAGGCAAGCGCGTGATCCTGGTCGACGATTCGATCGTGCGCGGCACCACCTCGGTGAAGATCGTCGCCATGGTTCGCGCCGCCGGCGCGCGCGAGGTGCACATGCGCATCGCCGCTCCGCCGACGACGGATTCCTGCTACTACGGCGTCGACACGCCCGAGCGCGACAAGCTCCTGGCTTCGCGCCTCGATGTCGCCGGCATGGCGAAGTTCATCGGCGTCGACTCGCTGGCCTTCATCTCGATGGACGGCCTCTACCGCGCCGTCGGCGAGCCCGGCCGCAACCCCGCCGACCCGCGCTTCTGCGACGCCTGCTTCACCGGCGACTACCCGATCTCGCTCGACGACCGCGACGGCCCGGAAGAACGCCAGCTCTCGCTGCTGACCGAGTCGGCGTGAGCTCATTGATCGTCGTATCCCCTCGACCTCATGCTGAAGAGGCCGCAACGCGACCGCCTCGAAGCATGGGCAATACACCGGGGCCCTGGCCCACCCTTCGAGACGCGCCTGCGGCGCTCTTCAGGGTGAGGATGGGGGCATGACCCAACGTCTCGCCGGCAGGCTGGCGCTGGTCACCGGCGCCTCGCGCGGCATCGGCGCAGCCGTCGCCAGGCTGTTCGCACGCGAGGGCGCGCATGTCGTCGCCGTCGCCCGCACGGTGGGCGGGCTCGAGGCGCTCGACGATGCGATCAAGGCCGAGGGCGGCACGGCCACCCTGGTGCCGCTCGACATCACCGACGGGCCGGGAATCGACCGCCTGGGCGCGGCGCTCTACGAGCGCTTCGGCCGGCTCGACATCCTGGTCGGCAACGCCGCGATGCTGGGCGTGCTCTCGCCGGTGGGCCACATCGACCCGCCGCTGTTCGAGCGCACGCTCTCGATCAACGTCACCGCCAATTACCGCCTGATCCGCTCGCTCGACCCGCTGCTGCGCCTGTCCGATGCCGGCCGCGCGATCTTCGTCACCTCGGGCGCCTCAAAGCGCGCGATCCCCTTCTGGAGCCTCTACTGCTCGACCAAGGCGGCACTGGAGTCGCTGGTGCTGTGCTACGCCGCCGAGGTCGAGAGCACGAAGGTGCGCGTCAACCTGATCAACCCCGGCCCGACCCGCACCAGGATGCGCGCCGAGGCGTTCCCGGGCGAGGATCCGATGCAGTTGCAGACGGCCGAGGCGATCGCCGAGGCCTTCCTGCCGCTGGCAGAAGCGGGCTGCACCCTGCACGGCGCCTGGGTCGCGGCCGACGAGTGGCTCAAGGCGCAAGGGGCGGCACGACACTAGCCGGCCTCCGTCATCCCGAGCGAAGCGAGGGATCTATTTGGGAGCGCCGGCGTCCCGCCGGCAGGCGGCGCCTTGCGCCGCCCTCATGAGCTGGCGGGACACCGGCGCTCCCAAAGAAGGAATCCCCGCTCTGCTTCGGCTATGGTCCACCGCGCATGGACGCTCCTGCCCGATCCGCCACCGACAACGCCGCCGAGTTCGACTGGCACCACGACGACGTCTTCGGGCGCATCGCATCCCGCTACGACGCGCTGTGCGATGTCTTCAGCCTGGGCATCCATCGCATATGGAAGCGCCGCGTGGCCCGCCGCATTGCCGACGAGCCGTGGACCACGCTGCTCGACGGCGCCACGGGGACCGGCCACATCGTCCAGCGCATCCTGGCGCATGACTCCACCCGGGGCCGGCGCATCGTCGCTTCGGACATCAGCCCGAAGATGCTGGCGATCGCCCAGCGCCGGCTCGCCGGGCAGCATGATCGCGTCGAGCTTCGGCTGCTCGACGCCGAGAGCATGTCGACGATCGCCGACGCCAGCGTCGATGCCTACTCCATCTCGCTCGGGCTGAAGATCTGCAACCGGCGGCGCGCGCTGGAAGAGGCCTTTCGCGTGCTCAAGCCCGGTGGCCGGCTCATCGTGCTGGAGGCCTCCACCATCGCCTGGGCGCCGCTCCATCGCGCCTATCTGGCCTACATGTCGCTGTGCATGCCGACCTTGGGCTGGCTGGCGACAGGCGGCGACGCGTCGGCCTACAAATATCTGCTCCAGGGCATTCGCGAGTTTCCGTCCGCCGAAACGCTGGCCGACGAGATCGGCAGCCACGGCTTCACCGATGTCCGCT
>CAYNOF010000636.1:0-2112 GCA_964398335.1 uncultured Rhizobiaceae bacterium | reverse complement strand
TGATGATGGAGCGCCTCGACCGGATCCTCGCCTTCGACGCGCAGACCGGCGAGGTCGAGGTCGAGGCCGGCGTCACGATCCGCGCGCTGCTCGACATCTTCGTGCCGCGCGGCTTCATCGTGCCGGTGTGCCCGGGCACGGCCTTCGTCACGATCGGCGGCGCGATCGCCAACGACATCCACGGCAAGAACCACGAGACCGACGGTTCCTTCGCCGGCCACGTCGTGTGGTTCGACCTGATGCTGTCGAGCGGCGAGACCGTGCGGGTCTCGCGCGACAGCGATGCGGCGCTGTTCGACGCGACGATGGGCGGGATCGGGCTGACGGGCATCATTCTCGCCGCGCGATTGAAGCTGCGCCGGGTTCCGTCGAATGCCCTGGTGGTGCGCCAGGAATCGGTTCCGAACCTCGACCGGCTGCTGGCGACCTTCGCCGAGCACAACAGGAGCGCGATCTACGCGGCGGCGTGGTTCGACGCGATGGCCGGCGGGCGCGATCTCGGCCGCGGCATCGTCGAGACCGCGGTGCCCTCGACCACCGGCGTGGATGTGAAGCCGGGCCGCAAGCGCGCCGTGCCGATCGACCTGCCGGGCTTCGTGCTCAATCCGCTGAGCATCGGCCTGTTCAACACGTTCCATTATCGCGGGCGCTCGCTGCTGGGGCGCGGGGAACGCGTGCGCTCCTACGATTCCTTCCTGTTCCCGCTCGACTCGGTGCTGGGCTGGAACCGGATGTACGGCAAGCGCGGGTTCCGCCAGTTCCAGTGCGTCGTGCCGGCCGAGGCGCTGGTGCAGCTGCTGACCCGGATCGGGCAGTCGCGCGCCGGCTCGTTCCTCGCCGTGCTGAAGGCGATGGGGCCGGCGAGCACCGGCATGCTGTCCTTCCCCATGCCGGGCTACGTCGTGGCGCTGGACTTCCCCAACAAGCCGGGGCTGGTCGAGCTGCTGGGCGATCTCGAGCGCATCACGCTCGACCATGGCGGCCGGGTCTATCTCGCCAAGGATTCCTGCCTGTCGGCGCAGGGCTTCGCCGCGATGTATCCCAGGCTGCCCGAGTTCCTCGACGTGCTCGACCGCGTCGATCCGCAGCGACGGCTGGGCTCCAGCATGTCACGGCGGCTGGCGATCCGCGGAGGCACGCCATGACCCTGTCAAGCTGGCTGATCCTCGGCGCCACCTCGCCGATCGCGCGCGAGTTCGCGCGGCTGGCCGCGGCGGGCGGCGCCGACCTCGTGCTCGCCGGCCGCGATATCGAGGACATGGAGCGCAGCGCCACCGATATCCGCATCCGCAGCCAGCGCGCCGTGACGGTGGTCGCGTTCGACGCGCTGGATATCGCCTCGCACGAGGCCTTCGTGCGCGACGTCGCGGAGCGGGGCGAGGGGACGCTGGGCGTCTTCGTCGCCTTCGGCTTCATGCCCTCGCAGGCCGAGATCGACGCGGCGCCGGAGCTGGGCGCGGAGGTCATCACCGCCAATTTCACCGGCGCGGCCTCGGTCCTGCAGCGGCTGAAGCCGGTGCTGGAGAGGCGCAAGGGCGTGGTCGTGGTGCTGGGCTCGGTGGCGGGCGATCGCGGCCGCGCCTCGAACTACACCTATGGCTCGGCCAAGGCGGGGCTGCATGCCTTCCTGCAGGGCCTGCGCATCGTGCTCGACCGCTCGGGCGTGCGGGTGATCAACATCAAGCCGGGCTTCATCGACACCAGCATGAGCTGGGGCAACGTCAAGGACGGCCCGCTGATGGCGACGCCGAAGGCGCTGGCCGAGCGGGCGCTGAAGCTGGCCGACGGCAAGGGCGCGGGCGAGTCCTACTTCCCGTGGTTCTGGTTCTTCATCATGACCATCATCAAGTCGGTGCCCTACCGCATCTTCCGCAAGCTGCCGATCTGACGGCGCTAGGGGCGGCAGCCCCGATCGCGAAAACCCAGCGATTACAGGGACGAATGCTCGTGCGCACCCTGTGAAACCGTGGTGTTCCGACAATCGTAGGGGCGGAAATAGGGGCTCGGCGGCGTCGCGCGTACCCTCGTCGGATGAACACCGACACCACACCCCTCTCGCCCCGCCACGAGCGCTTCGTCGCGGAGTTCCTCAAGGATGGCAACGCCACCGGG
>CAYNOF010000635.1:0-4016 GCA_964398335.1 uncultured Rhizobiaceae bacterium | reverse complement strand
GCGGCCGGCCGCGACGCGCGACATTGCTCCTGCTGTGGCCCGTCGCTATGGTGCCCTGCGCCAGATGATCCCCATGGGAGAGAGCGTTTCCGCCGAGGCGGGGATGCCGCCGAAGGAGCAACCGCCCCGGAAACTCTCAGGCATCCAGGACCGTGGGGGGATGGCACTCTGGAAAGCGGTCGGGCGCGCGCAAGCGTGCTGCGGCCCACCGACGAGGTAAGTCGGCGGCGCGGTCAACGCACCCCGGCCAATCTTTCAGGTCACCGGACAGAGGGGGCGCGGGCGATGCCATCAGGCGTCGCGCGTGCCGATTCTGAAAGGTGACCGGTGACCGACGCTCCCTCGTCTGCTCCTCTCCAGCGCACGCCGCTCCACGATCTGCACCGCGAGCTCGGTGCCAAGATGGTGCCCTTCGCCGGCTACGAGATGCCGGTGCAGTATCCGCAGGGCGTGCTCGGCGAGCATCTCCACACGCGCGCCGCCTGCGGTCTGTTCGACGTCTCGCACATGGGCCAGATCCGGCTCACCGCGAAGCCCGGCCAGGATCTCGTGGGCGCGGTGGAATCGCTGGTGCCCGGCGACATCCGCGGGCTGAAGCCCGGGCAGATGCGCTACACGCAGCTCACCAACGATGCCGGCGGCATCCTCGACGACCTGATGGTGACCAGCACCGGCGATCACCTGCTGCTGGTGGTCAATGCTTCCTGCAAGCACGACGATCTCGCGCATATCAGGAAGGGCATCGAGAGCCGCGTCGAGATCGAGCCGATGTTCGCGCGCGGCCTGCTGGCGCTGCAGGGCCCGAAGGCGGTCGACGTGCTGAGCCGCTACGCCGCACAGGCGCGCGCGATGACGTTCATGACCGGCGCCGTGCTGCACATCGATGGTGTCGAGTGCTACGTCACGCGCTCCGGCTATACCGGCTGCGACGGCTACGAGATCGCCACGCCGGCCGACTCGGCCGTGCATGTCGCGCGCCTGCTGCTGTCCAACGGCGAGGTCAAGCCGATCGGCCTGGGCGCGCGCGACTCGCTGCGGCTCGAGGCGGGCCTCTGCCTCTACGGCCACGACATCGACACCACGACCACGCCGATCGAGGCCGGGCTGCTGTGGAGCATCGGCAAGGAGCGCCGCGCCCAGGGCGGTTTCCCCGGCGCCGCCATCGTGCAGAAGCAGATCGCCGAGGGCGCATCGCGCCGCCGCGTCGGCCTGAAGCCCGAGGGCCGCACCATCGCGCGCGAAGGCGCGGAGATCGTCGACGGTGCGGGCAAGGTCGTCGGCAAGGTGACATCGGGCGGCTTCGGTCCGTCGCTGAACGGGCCGATGGCCATGGGCTATGTCGAGCGCGCCCAGGCGGCGAACGGCACGAAGCTTGCGCTCATGGTGCGCGGCAAGCCGGTGGCGGCCGAGGTGGTGCCGATGCCGTTCGTCAAACACACGTATTTCCGCGGTTAGGGGAGGCCTCTGTGCTGAAATTCTCGAAGGAGCACGAGTGGGTGCGCGTCGAAGGCGACGTCGGCACGGTGGGCATCACCGACTACGCCCAGCAGCAGCTCGGCGACGTGGTGTTCGTCGAGGTGCCCGAGGTCGGCCGCATGGTCGAGAAGGGCGGCGAGATCGCCGTCGTCGAATCGGTGAAGGCGGCGTCCGACATCTACGCGCCGGTGGGCGGCGAGGTGATCGAAGCCAACGGCGCGCTCGCCGATTCACCGGGGGACGTGAACGCCGATCCGATGGGCAAGGCCTGGTTCTTCAAGCTGAAGATCGCCAACAAGAGCGACCTCGACGATCTCATGGATGAAGCGGCCTACGCCGAATACGTGAAGGGTCTCGAATAACGATGCGCTATCTCCCCCTCACCGACGCCGACCGCAGCGAGATGCTCAGCGTCATCGGCGTGCGCTCGGTCGACGAGCTGTTCCGCGACGTGCCCGAAGCGGCGCGCCTGAAGGGCAAGATCGCAGGCCTCGCCGATCACATGGGCGAGCTCGAGGTCGACCGCGCGCTCTCGGCCATGGCGGCGAAGAACCGCGCCGCCGGCGCCGGGCCGTTCTTCGTCGGCGCCGGCGCCTACAAGCACCACGTGCCCTCGAGCGTCGACCATCTGATCCAGCGCGGCGAGTTCCTCACCTCGTACACGCCGTACCAGCCCGAGATCACCCAGGGCACGCTGCAGTACCTGTTCGAGTTCCAGACGCAGATCGCGCTCTTGACCGGCATGGATGTCGCCAACGCCTCGATGTACGACGCCAGCACCGGCGCCGCCGAGGCCGTGCTGATGGCCAACCGCGTCACGCGCCGCGGCAAGGCGATCCTCTCCGGCGGCCTGCATCCGCAATATCGCGCCGTGATCGAGACCACCGCGCGCTGGCAGGGCTTCAAGGCCGTCGGCGCCGCCGTCGATGCCAGCGGCGTCGAGGACCTCGCCACGCAGGTCGACAAGGAGACGTCCTGCGTCGTGGTGCAGAACCCCAGCGTGTTCGGTCACGTGCGCGATCTGTCGCCGCTGGCCAAGGCCTGCCACGATGCCGGCGCGCTCCTGATCGTCGTCGTTACCGAGATCGTGTCGCTGGGCCTGCTGACGCCGCCGGGCGAGATGGGCGCGGACATCGTCGTGGCGGAAGGCCAGTCGCTGGGCGTCGGCCTGAATTTCGGCGGTCCCTATGTCGGCCTCTTCGCCACGCGCGAGAAGTTCGTGCGGCAGATGCCGGGCCGCCTGGTCGGCGAGACCGTCGATGCCGACGGCCAGCGCGGCTTCGTGCTGACCTTGAGCACGCGCGAGCAGCACATCAGGCGTGAGAAGGCGACCAGCAACATCTGCACCAACTCCGGTCTGTGCGCGCTGGCCTTCACCATCCACCTGACCCTTCTCGGCGAGGCGGGCTTCACGCGGCTGGCCGAGCTGAACCATGCCACCGCGGTGAAGACCGCCGATGCGCTGGCGAAAGTGAAGGGCGTGACGGTGCTCAACAGCACCTTCTTCAACGAGTTCACGGTGAAGCTGTCGAAGCCGGCGGCGCCCGTCGTCGACCGGCTCGCCGCCAAGGGCGTGCTCGGCGGCGTGCCGGTGTCGCGCCTGATCCCCGACGATCCCGCTGTCGCCGACCTGTTGCTGATCGCGGCGACCGAGACCGTGACCGATGCCGACATCACGGCGCTGAGCAATGCGCTGACGGAGGTGCTGTGATGGTCCAGTCGCTCGACCGGTCGCAGGGCCGCAGCGGGGCGCTTTCCGCCTCCGGCACCACCGCGCCGACCTTCACCGGCAACCGTGCGCTGCAGCTCGAGGAGAAGCTGATCTTCGAGATGGGCCAGCCCGGCCGCTGCGGCGTCGACCTGCCGGAGCCGCCCAAGGTCGCCGATCGCCTCAACGGCCTGCGCCGGCACGGCGCCATCGGCCTGCCCGGCCTGGCCGAGCCGCAGGTGGTGCAGCACTACACGCGCCTGTCGCAGAAGAACTACGCCATCGACATGGGCGTCTACCCCCTGGGCTCGTGCACCATGAAGCACAATCCCCGGCTCAACGAGAAGATCGCGCGCCTGCCCGGCTTCGCCGACGTCCACCCGCTGCAGCCGCAATCGACGGTGCAGGGCGCCTTCGAGCTGATCGACGAGCTGGCGCGCTGGCTCAAGACCTTGACCGGCATGCCCGCGGTGGCGATGTCGCCGGCGGCCGGCGCGCATGGCGAGATGTGCGGCATGATGTCGATCGCCGCCGCGCTTGCCGCGCGCGGCGAGAGCCAGCGCAAGATCGTGCTGGTGCCCGAATCGGCGCACGGCACCAACCCGGCAACCGCCGCGGCTGTGGGCTTCACCGTCAAGCCGATCCCCGCCAACGACGACGGCCAAGTCGACGTCGCGGCGCTGAAGGCGGCGCTCGGTCCCGACGTCGCCGCGATCATGCTCACCAACCCCAACACCTGCGGGCTGTTCGAGCGCGATATCCGCGAGGTCGCCGAGGCGGTGCGCGCGGTCGGCGCCTACTTCTACTGCGACGGTGCGAACTACAACGCCAT
>CAYNOF010000634.1:0-3819 GCA_964398335.1 uncultured Rhizobiaceae bacterium | reverse complement strand
GCCCATCAGTACCGCCACCAGCATCGGCATGCCGGCATCGAGCGCCAGGCCGACACCGGACGCCGAGAACAGGCCCAGTCCCAGCGCGTCAGGCACCACCAGCACGCGCTCCGATACCGCGATGCGACCGCGCACGAAGAGCGGCCATGACAGCGCGGCGAGGATCAGCACGGCCCAGAGATACTCCTGATGCTCGACCCAGAAGAACGGACGCCGGCCCAGCAGCACATCGCGCGCCGTGCCGCCGCCGAACGCCGCGGCGATGGCGACCACCGCGGCGCCCACGACATCGAGCTTCTCGCGTGCGGCGACGATCAGCCCCGACACGGCGAAGGCCAGGGTGGCGGCGATCTCGATGACGGTGAGCCAGTCGACGAGCGTCATGCGCATGGTCCAGCAGGTCCGCTCAGAACGGCTTGAGCACGACGACGAAGACGATACCGATCATCAGCAGGGTCGGCACCTCGTTCCAGATCCGGTAGAAACGCGCCGGCCTGGTGTTGCGGTCGGCCTCGAAGTCCCGGCGCCAGCGCGAGAAGGCGCCGTGTACGCCGCTCAGCGCCAGCACCAGCACGAGCTTGAGGATGAACCAGCCCTGCAGCCAGTAGTCCTGCAGGTAGGCGATGCCGAGCCCGAAGATCCAGGTCGCCGCCATTGCCGGATTGATGATCGCGCGCAACAGGCGGCGTTCCATGACCTTGAAGGTCTCGGACTGCTTCGAACCCGGCTCGGTATCGGCGTGGTAGACGAAGAGGCGCGGCAGATAGAGCATGCCCGCCATCCAGGCGATCACCGAGACGATGTGCAGCGATTTCAGGACGAGGTAGAGCATCGCCTAGGTCCGTTGACGCTCGGCCAGAAGACACCTGATGTGCCGTGCGGGACAAGCGGCGAAGCTGCCGTCATTGACGATCGAGTGTTCCGGCTGCGCCAGCACTCCTTCGACAAGGCTCGCCAGGCCGGCGATGAAGGCGTCGGCGACGCCGACCGTCTCGACGCGATGGTAGGCGGGCACACCCGATCGGTGCGCCAATTCGCGATACTCGATGTCGAGTTCGACCAAGGTTTCGGAATGCTCCGAGACGAAGGCGACGGGAAACAGCACGACAGCTTTGCCGTCGGCGCCCGCGCGCTTGATTTCCGAATCGGTCGAAGGCCCGATCCACTTCAGCGGGCCGACGCGGCTCTGGTAGCAGATGCCCCAGTCGAGATCCGGTATCGCCAGTTGCCGGACGATGGCCTGCGCACTCTGCTCGACCTGCCATTGATAGGGATCGCCGCGGCGGATCACTTTCTCGGGCAGACCATGGGCCGAGAAAAGCAGGCGGCAAGGCTGACCGCTGATCTTTTCGATCGACCGGCGAATCAACCCGGCGGCCGCTTCGATGAACCCGGCCTGTGTCGGATAGCAGCACACCGCCACGGTCGGCACATGAAGATCGGCGCGCACGGCCGATACGAACCAGTCCTTGATCGATGATTCGGACGTCGTTGTCGACATCTGCGGATAGAGCGGCAGCAGCACGATCTTGTCGGGATTCCACGTCTTCACTGCTGTTGCGGCGGCATCCGACAGCGGATGCCAGTAGCGCATCGACACAACGGCGCGGAACTCGGTGTCCGGATGACGCGTGGCCAGTATGCGCTCGAGCGCGCCCGCCTGCGCTTCAGTCTGCGGCAAGATCGGTGAGCGGCCGCCGATGCGGCCATAGATCTCGCGCGCAACAGGCGCGCGACGGTGTGCGATGAAGCGCGCCAATGGACGCCGGATGAAGCCGGGCGCGCCGATGATCGCCGGATCGGTGAACAGGTTGCGCAGGAAGGGTTCGACCGCCTCCGGCGAATCGGGTCCGCCGAGATTGAACAGGACGATCGCGACCTTCATCGGCTCGACCAGGCACGCACCGTCTCGACCAGGCGCGCGACGTTGTCTGGCGGCGTCTGCGGCACGATCCCGTGCCCGAGATTGAAGATGTGCCGTCCGTTGGCGAGCTTGCCCAGGATGCGCCGGGTTTCGTGCACCATCGCCTCGCCGCCGGTCACCAGCATCGCCGGGTCGAGATTGCCCTGCACGGCGATATGCGGCTGCAGCTGCTCGGCGGCCCAATGGGCACCGATCGCGGTATCGATCGACAGCGCGTCGAATTCCGGCAGGCGGCGATACATCAGCGCCGCCGGTCCGACGCCGCGCGGAAAGACGATGATCGGCAACTCCGGTCGCCGCGCCTTCAGCCCCTTGGCGATGGCGTGCATGGGCTGCACCGACCAGCGGAAGAGCTGCTCTTCCGGCAGCACACCGGCCCAGCTGTCGAAGATCTGCACGGCGTCGCAGCCCGCTTCGGCCTGACGATCGAGGTGATCGATGCAGGCCTCGACCAGCAGATCGATCAGCTTGCGGAAGCTGTCGGGGTGGCCATAGGCCCATTGCTTGATCTTGAAGAAGTCGCGGCTCGAGCCGCCTTCGATCATGTAGCTCGCGAGCGTGAACGGCGCGCCGCAGAAGCCGATCAGCGCCGCTTCCTCCGACAGCGCCGCGCGCGTGGCGCGGATCGCAGCGTAGACCGGCGCCAGCTTCTCCTCGACCGCCGCCAGCGACAGCCTCGCCAGATCGCCGGGTCCGGAGAGTGCCTCGAGTTTGGGTCCCTCGCCCTCCTCGAACCAAACGGCCTGACCCAGGCCATGCGGGACCACGAGGATGTCGGAGAAGATGATCGCGGCGTCGAAGCCGTAGCGCCGGATCGGCTGCAAGGTGACCTCGGTAGCGAAGTCCGGCGTGTAGCAGAGATCGAGGAAACCGCCCGCCCTGGCGCGCACCGCACGGTACTCCGGCAGGTAGCGTCCGGCCTGTCGCATCAGCCAGATCGGCGGGCTTTTCAGCCGTTCTCCCTTGAGCACGCGGATCAGGGTTTTGGTCTTCTTCTCATTCATGAATCTTGAATCTTAAGGAGGAGAAGAAGAAGGGCGTGTGGACCACGGGGATCAAATCCATCCCCGCGCTGCCCACAGGCGGGTCGGGATGATGGATAGCATGGGGATAGCTCGCTCTGCACAGGCGAATTTGCCGCGATTCCGGCGAAAACCCGCGTTGCGACAATGCCGGGGACAACGGGGATGGAATCGCTGTCCACGACTCCGCTCGCAGCCCTGAACATCGATCCACGGCGGGCGACTCCCGGCACGGCATCGGGACGACCGGGTGGAACGGCGGTCGGCAACGCGCCTGATGGTGCGAATCGGGGATGACCGAGGACGCCATCCACCTGTTATTCCCCGGCCGGCGTGGGTAAGCTTGGCCGCGATGCGCAGCCGCAATTTCCATGTTCATCTGGTGTCGGACTCTACCGGCGAGACGGTGACCAGCGTGGCGCGCGCCTGTCTGGTGCAGTTCGAAGGCGTGTTCGTCACCGAGCACACCTGGCCGCTGATCCGCACCGTCGGCCAGATCGACAAGGTCGCCGGCGCCATCGAGCTCAACCGCGGCCCGGTGCTCTATACCCTGGTCGACCCGGAATTGCGCGACCGCCTGCGCGAGCATTGCCGACGCCTGCAATTGCCCTGCGTCGGCGTGCTCGACCAGGCGATGAGCATGCTGGGCGTGCACTTCCACAGCAAGACGGCGATGTGGCCGGGCCGCCAGCATGCGCTCGATGACGAGTATTTCGGCCGCATCGATGCCATGCACTACACCTTGGCGCACGACGACGGGCAGTCGACCCACGACATCGACGACGCCGACGTGATCCTGGTCGGTCCCTCGCGGACCTCGAAGACGCCGACCTGCGTCTATCTCGCCAATCGCGGCGTGAAGGCAGCCAACAT
>CAYNOF010000633.1:0-2510 GCA_964398335.1 uncultured Rhizobiaceae bacterium | reverse complement strand
CGAAGGCAGCAAGCGGCTGGCGAAGCTGGCGGAGGCGTTCGCCAAGGGCGACGTGCCCGTGGTGCAGACCGGCAATATCCGCATGGAGATCTGGGCCAAGCTCTGGGGCAACATGAACCTCAATCCGCTCAGCGCGCTGTCGCGTGGCACGATGGCGCGCATGCTCGGCGACAAGATGCTGTTCGGCCTGGCCGCCGGCATGATGCGCGAGATGGACGAGGTCGGTGCGCGCATTGGCTTGAAGATGACGATGACGCCGGACGACCGGCTGGCGATGGCGGCGCGGCTGGGCGACTTCAAGACCTCGATGCTGCAGGACCTCGAGGCCGATCGGCCGCTGGAGGTCGAGCCACTGCTCGGCGTCGTGGTCGAGATGGCGGACGCATTGAAGCTGGAATTGCCGCTGTGCCGCGGCGTGTTGGGCACGATCCGGCAGCTCGAAGTGAGCCGGACCATGGCGAGGCAGGGAGGCGCGTCGTGAGCAAGGGTATGCGCAAGGGATTGGCGACCTACGGCGATCCCGGCTTCTCGCTCTTCCTGCGCAAGGCCTTCATCAAGGCCATGGGCTTCAGCGATGACGCGCTGGAGCGGCCGATCATCGGCATCACCAACACGTTCTCCGACTTCAATCCCTGCCACGGCAACGTGCCCCGGCTGATCGAGGCGATCAAACGTGGCGTGATGCTGGCCGGCGGCCTGCCGATGGAGTTTCCGACCGTCTCGATCGCCGAGTCGTTCTCCAACCCCACCAGCATGTTCCTGCGCAACCTGATGTCGATGGACACCGAGGAGATGATCCGCGCCCAGCCGATGGACGCGGTGGTGCTGATCGGCGGCTGCGACAAGACGGTGCCGGCGCAGCTCATGGCCGCCGCCAGCGCCAACGTGCCGGCGATCATGCTGGTCCCCGGCCCGATGCTGGTCGGCACTTACAAGGGCGAGGTGCTGGGCGCCTGCACCGATTGCCGCCGCCTGTGGGCGCAGCATCGCGCCGGCGAGTTCTCCGAGGCCGAGATCGAGGAGGTCAGCGGCCGTCTGGCGCCGACCCAGGGCACCTGCATGGTGATGGGCACCGCCAGCACCATGGCCTGCGTCACCGAGGCGCTGGGCATGTCGCTGCCCGGCACCGGCTCGATCCCGGCGACGCATGCCGATCGCTTCCGCGCCGCCGAGGCCACCGGCCACCGTGCGGTGGCGATGGCCAAGGCCGGTGGACCGACGCCGCAGCAGATCATGACCAAGGCCGCGTTCCGCAACGCGCTGGTGACATTGCAGGCACTGGGCGGCTCGACCAACGGGCTGGTGCACCTCACCGCGGTGGCTGGCCGCTGCGGCATCAAGATCGATCTCGATGAAGTCGACGATCTTGGCCAGAAGGTGCCGGTGCTGGCCGACCTCAAGCCTTCGGGCTCGCACTATCTCGAGCACTTCCATTGGGCCGGCGGCACCATGCGCATGCTGCGCGAGCTGAAGGAGCTGCTGGTGCTCGACGCGCCGACCGTCGATGGCGGCACGCTCGGCCAGTCGATCGACGCGGCGGCCGACATTCCCGGGCAGACCATCATCCGCAATCGCGAGACGGCGCTCAGCGCCACCGGCGCGATGGCCGTACTACGCGGCAATCTCGCGCCCGGTGGCGCTGTCATCAAGCAGTCGGCGGCATCGCCCAAGCTGATGAGCCACGAGGGCCGCGCCGTTGTGTTCGAGTCCGTCGAGGACCTCACCAATCGCGTCGACGATCCCAATCTCGACGTGCGCGCCGAAGACGTGCTGGTGATGCGCAATGGCGGGCCGCGCGGCGCGCCGGGCATGCCGGAAGCGGGCTACCTGCCGATCCCGCGCAAGCTGGCACGGCAGGGCGTGAAGGACATGGTGCGCATCTCCGATGCGCGCATGTCGGGCACCGCCTTCGGCACCATCGTGCTGCACATCACGCCGGAATCGGCGATCGGCGGTCCGCTCGGCCTGGTGCGCAGCGGCGATCGCATCAAGCTCGACGTGCCCAACCGGCGCATCGACATGCTGGTCGACGACGCGACGCTCGCCCAGCGGCGCAAGGAGTGGCAGCCGCCCCGGGAGATCGACGACACGGTGCGCGGCTATGCCGGCCTGTTCCAGCGCAGCGTGCTGCAGGCCGACGAGGGCTGCGACTTCGACTTCCTTGTCGATGGCCCGCGCACATCCCATGTGAAGCCGCGATGAGCGTTCTTCCATCGATCTTCGTCTCGCACGGCTCGCCGATGATGGCGGTGACCGAATCACCGGCCCGTGCCTTCCTGGTCGCCTTGGGCAAGACCCTGCCGCGGCCGAAAGCGATCGTCGTCGCCTCCGCCCATTGGGAGGAGCACGGCGCCGTGGTCGGCGGCGCCGCGCAGCCCGGCACGATCCACGACTTCTACGGCTTTCCCGAGCCGCTCTACCGCATCCGCTATCCCGCGCCGGGGGGCCCCGCGCGGTCGCGCCCGGTCGGCCCCCCGCGCGGCCCAAACGGAGACGCCCAAAGCGGCGTA
>CAYNOF010000632.1:0-1391 GCA_964398335.1 uncultured Rhizobiaceae bacterium | reverse complement strand
CGCCAGCGCGACCCACGAGCCGGTGACGCTGGCGGTGCGCGTACCGCCATCGGCCTGCAGCACGTCGCAGTCGATCTTCACCTGGATCTCGCCCATCGCCTCGAGGTCGACCACGGCGCGCAGCGCGCGGCCGATCAGGCGCTGGATCTCCTGGGTGCGGCCCGACTGCTTGCCGCGCGCCGCCTCGCGGTCGGTGCGCGTATGCGTCGAGCGCGGCAGCATGCCATATTCCGCCGTCACCCAGCCGCGCCCGCTGCCGCGCATCCACGGTGGTACGCGCTCCTCGACCGAGGCGGTGCACAGCACATGGGTATCGCCGAACTTCGCCAGGCAGGAGCCCTCGGCATGGCGCGAGAAGCCGGGGATCAGCTCGATGGTGCGCAGCTGATCGGGCGCGCGACCGGAGGGTCGGATGGACATGGTCTTCCTTTGCTTATTGTCCGCCGGCGTGGCGGAGCCGGTCGAGGGCGTGCCATGCGCCGGTCGGGTCGCGCAAGGGGCCGATGAAGGTCTCCGGTGTCGCGCCTTTGCCGGTATCGAAGCCTGGCGTGACCACGACACCGCGACCGAAGATGCCGTGCGAGCGCACCTCCAGCGCCCCGATCGACTTGCCATCGACACGGACCTCGCCGCTGCGGCGCGGTCGGATCGTCACCCGGCCGCCTTCGATCTCCAGCGGCGGACGCAGATGCAGCTGGATCTGGTCGATGACGGCGAAGGCGGCGATGCCGACGCAGACCCACTGGGCAAAGACGCGGCCCTCGGTCAGCCAGACAAGGCCGCCGCCGAGCAGCGCGAAGAGCAGGGCGACGACGATCGGCGGCAGCGGATCGGCGCGGAAGACGAGGCGCGCAGGCGGGGCGTCGATGACCCGGTCGTTCATGCCGGCAGTCTCGCACCGCCGCAGCGTTGACGCTATCGGAGCCGCTCCTTAGATTTTACCCATGCAACGGCCCATCACGCGTCTCGAGCCGGTGCCACGTCCGTCGGCCAGCCGCACCCTGGTCGGCGCCGCGCCGCCGGTCGCCGAGCTGAATGATCGCGCGCGCGAGGTCTTCCGCCGCATCGTCGAATCCTATGTCGAGACCGGCGAGCCCGTAGGCTCGCGTACGCTCACCCGACGACTGACCGAGCATCTGTCGCCGGCGACCATCCGCAACGTGATGGCCGACCTGCAGGAATCCGGCCTGCTGTTCGCGCCGCACACCTCGGCCGGCCGTGTGCCGACCGAGGCGGGGCTGCGCCTGTTCGTCGACGGCCTGCTCGAGCTCGGCGTACTGAGCGAGGACGAGCGCGCCGGCATCGAGGCGCGCTGTGCCGGCAACGGGCGCAGCGTGCAGGAGGTGCTGGAGCAGGCGAGCTCGCTGCTGTCGGGCCTGTCGCGCTGCGCC
>CAYNOF010000631.1:0-7871 GCA_964398335.1 uncultured Rhizobiaceae bacterium | reverse complement strand
AGCGCCTCGTCGACGTCGCCCGCCTCGAGGATGGCGCGCTTGCGGTTGGCGTGGAACGCCCAGGCGCCGGCGAAGCAGTCGGCCTGCAGCTCGACGCGCACCTGCAGCGCATTGGCCTCGGTCTGGCTGACCTCGCGCTTGCGGGCATCCACCTTGCCCAGGATGCCGAGCAGGCGCTGGACGTGATGGCCGACCTCGTGGCCGATGACATAGGCTTGGGCGAAATCGCCCGGCGCGCGGAAGCGGCTCTTCAGCATGTCGTAGAAGCTGAGGTCGATGTAGACCCGCTGGTCGCCCGGGCAATAGAACGGCCCGGATGCCGCCGTCGCGAAGCCGCAGGCGGAATTGACCTGCCCGGCGAACAGCACCAGCTTCGGCTCGCTGTATTGCCGATTGAGCTGCGCCGGCAGCTGCTCGCGCCAGACCTCCTCGGTGCTGCCCAGCACGCGGGCCACGAAGTGGCGCATCTCGTCGTCGCGGCCGCCGGAGCGCTGGGTCTTCTGGCCCGGCTGCGCCTGGCGCGGCGGCTGGTATTGCGGCGGCGCCTGGGTCGAGCCGCCGCCGCCCAGCAGCGCCGACGGGTCGACGCCCATGAACAGCGCGATACCGACCACCACGAGCAGGCCGACGACGCTCATGCCGCCGCCGCCAATCGGCAGGTTGAACCCGCCGCCACCGAAGCCGCCGCCGCCAAAGCCGCCGGGCTGGGCCGGACCGTCGTCGCGGCGATCCTCTACGTTGTCGCTTTCCGGGGTGTCGTCGAGGCGCATGGCATGCTCCGGCGTTAAGCCGCCATTATATAGGAAGACACGAGCCGCCGCGCTAATCTCCGGACCCCATGCCGCTTACCATCGCCACCTGGAACATCAATTCCGTCCGTCTGCGTATTGCCAACGCCGAACGCCTGCTGCGCGAGGAAAAGCCCGACGTTCTCTGCCTGCAAGAAACCAAGTGCCCGGACGAGCTGTTCCCGCACGCGCCGTTCGAGGCGCTGGGCTACACCCATCGCCTGATCCACGGCATGAAGGGCTACAACGGCGTGGCGATCCTGAGCCGCGTGCCGTTCAGCAAGGTCGAGATCCACCACCGGGTGATGCGCGAGGATTGCCGCCACGTGCGCGCCTGGCTGGACGTCGGCTCCGATCCCATCGTGCTCGACAACCTCTACATCCCGGCCGGCGGCGACGTGCCCGACCCCGAGGCCAACGTGAAGTTCGCGCACAAGCTCGATTTCTATCGCGAGATCGCCACCTGGTTCACCGACGGCGCGCCGAAGAAAGCCGCGCGCAAGGGCAAGCGGGCGATCACCGTCGGCGACCTCAACGTCGCGCCGCTGGAGCACGACGTGTGGAGCCACAAGCAGCTGCTCGACGTCGTCTCGCACACGCCGATCGAGGTCGAGCTGTTCGGCCACATGCTGAAGTCGCGCGAATGGATCGACGTGCCGCGGCTGTTCACGCCGGCCAGCGAGAAGCTCTATTCGTGGTGGAGCTACCGCAACCAGGACTGGCGCAAATCCGACCGCGGCCGGCGGCTCGACCACATCCTCGCCACGCCGGCCCTGCGCGGCGCGATCGGCGGCTACCGCATCCTCAGGGACATGCGCGACTGGGAGAAGGCCTCCGACCACGTGCCGGTGATCGGCACGTTCAATCTCTAGGCCAGCCGCGCCCTCGCGCGTCGGCCGAGCAGCACGATCAGCGGCACGGCCAGGGCCGAGACCAGGGTGAACAGCCCGAAGGCGTTGATGTAGCCGATCATCGCCGCCTGGCGGTTGATCTCCTTCGACAGCTGCGCCAGCCCCTTCACGGTCTCGACGTCCCAGGCGCCGGTCACCCAGGGCATGGTCAGGGCCTTGTTGTAGGGGTTCACCATCTCGACCAGGCGGCCGTAGTTCGCGCCGGTGGAGCGCACGATCTCGGCGACGCAGATCGAGATGAAGAAGCTCGAGCCGATGTTGCGCAGCAGGTGATAGACCGCCGTGCCCTCGGCGAGGTTGGCCGCGCTGGTGGTCGAGAAGGTCACCAGGGTGAGCGGCACCCAGATGACGCCGATGGCGACGCCCTGCACGAAGCTGTTGGCCATCAACGTGCCCATGTCGACGTTGAGGTCGATATGCATCAGCCAGAAGCCGGAGATCGCCAGCAGCCCGAAGCCGCTGATCAGGCCGATGCGCGGGTCCATGCGGCCGACGAAGATCGCCAGGAAGAAGCCGAGCGTGGCCCCCGCACCGCGCGCTGCGATCACCTCGCCGATCAGCTGGTCGGGGAAGCCGGCATGCTGCTGCAGCAGCGGCGGCAGCAGCACCATCGGCGTGAAGTTCAGCATGCCGTAGATCGTCACCAGCACCAGGCCGATGGCGTAGTTGCGGTCCAGCAGCAGGCGCAAATTGAGGAACGGCTTGGCGGTCGTCAGGCTGTGCGCCAGGAAGATCCAGAAGGCGATGCCGGCGATGAAGGTCTCGAGGATGATCTCGCCCGAGTCGAACCAGTCGAGCCGCTGGCCGCGCGCCAGCACGAGCTGCACGCTGGCGATCGCCACCGCCAGCGACAGGAATCCGGTCCAGTCGAGCGCGAGACGCCCGCCGGGCCGGTCGCTCGGCAGGATGAAGCGCAGGCCGATGAACGACAGGAAGCCCACCGGCACGATCATGTAGAAGGCCCAGCGCCAGCTGTAGAGCTCCGACAGCATGCCGCCGACGGTCGGGCCGACCACCGGGCCGATGACGACGGCCATGCCGAAGATCGAGGTCACCAGCCCCTGCTGCTTCTTGGGGAACGCATCGAGCAGGATGGTCTGCGACAGCGGGATCACCGGCGCGCCCAGCGCACCCTGCAGCACGCGGTAGAGGATCAGCGTCTCCAGCGATTCGGCCATGCCGCAGAGCAGCGTGGTGACGGTGAAGCACAGCACCGCCCAGGTCATGGTCTCGCGCCGGCCGAAGCGCGCCACCAGCCAGCCGGTCATCGGCGTCATCACCGCCGTGGCCAGGATGTTGAAGGTCATCGCCCAGGCGATCTCGTCCTGGGTGGCCGCCATGGCGCCCTGCATCTGCGGCAGGAGCGTCGAGGCGATCAGCAGGGTGGTCGAATAGAGCGTCGAGCCCAGCACCACCATGATGAGAATCACTACCCGCCGGCCGACCGACAGGGAATCGGCGGGGCTGGCTTGCTCCAAAGGCGGGGCGGCGGCGCTTGAAGTCATGGACATGGCTAAAGTAGCCTAGACAACATTATCGGTCGACAGCGTCGCGCATGGGGGAAGGGCGTGGGCCCGAACGACGACGACTACATCGGCTACGTGCTGTCCGACGTGGCGCGCCTGATCCGCACGGTCTTCGACCGTCGCGTGCGCGAGCTCGGCCTGACGCGCGCGCAGTGGCTGGTGCTGACCCGCCTGACGCGCCGGCCGGGCGCCAGCCAGACCGAGCTCGCCGACATGCTCGAGCTCGACCGCGCCAGCGCCGGACGCATGATCGACCGCATGGAGAATGGCGGCTGGCTCGAGCGCCGGCCCGATCCGCTCGACCGCCGCATCAAGCGCCTGCACCTGACGCCGCATGCCCGCAGCGTGCACGCCGGCCTGTGGAAGGTGGCCGAGGCCACGGTCGACGATGCGCTGAAGCCGCTGTCGAAGAAGGAGCAGGCGGAGTTCACCCGCATGGCCGCCGCCGTGAAGCGCCGGCTCCAGGTGCTGGCCGGCGACGATAGCGGGGCGGGCGGCGGCGAGCCGCGCGTACGCGGAGCAGCCGCGTCATGAGCTACCGCCATCACACCGCCTTCCGCCTCGTCCTGCTGGTCGCGATCCCGGCGGTGGTGATCGCCGGCGGGCTGTTCTGGTGGCTCTCGGGCGGGCGCTACATCAGCACCGAGAACGCCTATGTGAAGGCGCATATCGTGCAGATCGCGCCCGAGGTCTCCGGCCCGGTGCGCCGCGTGCCGGTGCTCGACCATGCCCCGGTCAGGGCCGGCGACGTGTTGCTGACCATCGAGCCGGCGCCGTTCCGTCTCGCCCTCGACATCGCCGAGGCCGAACTCGACGCGGCGCGCTCCAACGTCGAGACCCTGCGCGCGACCTGGCGCGAGGCGGTGAGCGAGCTGGCCGACGCCGAGTCGCGCGCCGCCTATGCCCAGCGCCAGTGGCAGCGGCAGGAGGAGCTGGCCAGGACCGGCGTGCTGTCCGCGAGCAAGCGCGACGAGGCGCAGAACGACGCCAAGGCCGCCGCCGATCGCGTCACCATGGTGCGCGACAAGCTGCAGCGCGTGCTGACTGCGCTCAACGGCGATCCGCAGCTGCCGGCCGAGCAGCACCCGATGGTGCGCGAGAAGCGCGCCGCGCGCGATCGCGCCGCGCTCGAGCTGGCGCGCACGCAGATCCGCGCGCCGGTCGACGGCATCGTGGTCAACGTGCGCACCCAGCCCGGCGAGCAGGTCAAGGCCGCCACGCCGCTGTTCGCGCTGGTCGCCGCGCATCGCCCCTGGGTCGAGGCGAACTTCAAGGAGACCGAGCTCACCAACGTGCGCGTCGGCCAGCGGGCGCGCGTGGTGCTCGACATCTATCCCGACGTGGAATGGGAGGCGGTCGTCGAGAGCCTGAGCCCCGCGACCGGCGCGGAGTTCGCGATCCTGCCGCCGCAGAACGCCAGCGGAAACTGGGTGAAGGTGGTGCAGCGCCTGCCGGTGCGCCTGCGCCTCGTGCCGCATGCCGGTGAGCCGCAGCTGCGCGCCGGCATGACCGCCACCGTGAGCATCGACACTGAACGCCAGCGCAGCGTCGGCGACGTGGTCGCCGCCGTCTTCGGCGGCCGCAAGAGCCCGCAGACGCCCGACGCCACGCGGGCCGCGGCGCGTTCGCTCGACGGTGGTCCAGAGCGCCGCGACGGACGCCGAGGGACTACAGCAACCCCTTCGACGCCTTCAGCGCGGCGATCGCGCCGGCATCCATGCCAGCCTCGCGCAGGATCGCCTCGCCGTGCTCGCCCAGCGCCGGCGCCGGCTTGGGCGTGCGGGTCTGGGCGAAGCTCAGCCGGATCGGGTTGTTGATCTGGCGCGGCGCCTCGGGAACATCGGCATCGATGATCGCGCCGGCATGCACCGCCTGCTCGTCGGTCGGCAGGTCCTGCACACGGCCGATGACGCCGAAGGTGATGCTCTCGGCCGCCAGCCGCTCGCGCCAGTCGTCGTAGCCGCGCGTCAGGAAGACGCCGTCGAAGATCGTCACCAGGTCCTTCGAGTTGGCGCGGCGCGCGGTGATCTCGGCGAAGCGCGGATCGTCGATCAGCTCGGGCTCCCCCAGCGCACGGCAGAGCGGCGCCCACAACTTGTCCTCGCGCACGATGGTGAGCTGCAGCCAGCGATCGTCGCGCGTGCGGTAGATGTTGCCCAGCGCCGAGCGCGGCCGGTCGCGCGGCGGCCGCGGCGGCAGGAACGAATCGACCAGCGCGGCCTGCGCGAAGACACCGTTGGACCACAGGCCGTTGGCATAGAGCGACGTGCCGACCCAGCTGCCCTCACCGGTCTTCTCGCGATGCATCAGCGCCATCAGGATCGAGGCGAAGAGCGCCACCGCCGTCGCCCGATCGCCCTGCGCCGGCGCCGCGGTGCCCGGCGGGCCGCCCTCGTAGCGCTGCACGTCGAACAGGCCGGAGCGCGCGAAATACGCCGTGGCATCGAAGCCCGGCCGGTCGCGGTCCGGCCCGCTCTCGCCGTAGCCGGTGAGCGAGGCGTAGATCAGGCGCGGGTTGATCGCCTTGCAGTCCTCGTAGCGCAGCCGCAGGCGCTCGCGTCCCGGCGGCGGGAAGTTGATGATCAGCACGTCGGCCTGCGCGATCAGCCTGTCGAGCGCGTCGCGCGCCGCCTTCTGCTTGAGGTCGAGCGCGATCGAGCGCTTGTGACGCGAATCCATCGCCCAGGGATAGTTGATCGGGCCCTTCGGGTAGCTCGGCGAGTCCTTGACGATGGTGCGGTTGGGGTCACCGTCGGGTCCCTCGACCTTGATCACATCGGCACCGTAGTCGGCGAGGATCACCGCCGAGGCCGGCGCGGCGATGAACGAGGAGATGTCGAGCACCTTGAGGCCGGCGAAGGGAAGGGACTGATCGGTCATCGCGGATCCATGTCGTTCAGGCCGCCGCGCCCGACTGGCGCAAGGCGGCGATCTCGGTGTCGGTATAGCCCGCCTCGCGCAGGATGGCGTCGGTGTGTTCGCCCAGCCCGGGCGGCCGGCGCGGCGGAACCTTGCCGCTGACCTCGACATGCAGCGGGTTGGCCAGCGCACGCGGCAGATCGCTGCGGCCGGTCTCGACGAAGACGCCGGTGGCCACCGCCTGCGGATCGGCCACCGCGTCGCGCATGCTGGCGATGACGCCGAAGGTGATGCCCTCGGCGCCCAGGCGGCGCTTCCACGAGGCGAGGTCGTCGCCGGCGAAGGTGGCGTCGAGGATCGGCTGCAGCAGCCTGGCGTTGGCGTGTCGCGTCGGCCGCTCGCGGAAGCGCGGATCGTCGACCATTTCAGGCAGGCCGATGGCGCGGCAGAACAGCGGCCATTGCTTGTCTTCGCGCACCAGCACCAGCGACAGCCATCTCTGGTCGCGCGTGCGGTAGACGCCGACCAGCGCGTTGCGCGTCTCGCTGCGCGGACGGCGCGGATCGCCGAAGCCGCCGGCCAGCCCGGCCTGCACCAGGCTGCCGTTCGACCACAGCCCATTGTGGATCAGGCTGGTGGCGACCCGGCTGCCCTTGCCCGTGCGCTCGCGCGCGTAGAGCGCCATCATGACGCCGCCGAACAAGGTCATCGCCGTCGGATGGTCGCCCTGCGCCGGCAGGCTGAGGATCGGCGGCCCGTCGGCCACACGCATCGCATCGATGATGCCGGAGCGGCCGAAATAGGCGGTGACGTCGTAGCCCGGCTGGTTGGCTTCCTCGCCCGTCTCGCCATAGCCCGAGATCGAGGCGTAGATCAGCCGCTCGTTGAGCAGCGCGACATCCTCGTAGCGCAGCTTCAGGCGCTCGCGCACCGGCGGCGGGAAGTTGGTGATCAGGACATCCGCGCTCTTGATCAGCCGGTCGAGCGCGGCGCGCCCCTGCGGGTTCTTCAGGTCGAGCGCGATCGAGCGCTTGCCGCGCGCGTCGAGCTCCCAGCCGAAATTCACCGGCGTCACCGGCATGCCCGGCGAATCGCCGGAGCGGCGATGCGGATCGCCGTCGAGCGGCTCGACCTTGATCACCTCGGCGCCGAAATCGCCCAGCACCACCGCCGTCGCCGGTGCGGCGATGAAGGAGGCGATGTCGAGCACACGCAGGCCGGTCAGCAGCGGCGCCACGCTCATCCCACCGCTCCGCTCTGGCGCAGCGCGGCGATGTCGGCGTCGCCATAGCCGAGGTCGCGCAGGATCGCATCGGTGTGCTCGCCCAGTTCGGGCGCCGGCCGCGCCGCACGCTGCTCGGCGAAGTCGACGCGCAGCGGATTGGCGATGCTGCGCGGCAAGGCCGGGTTGGCGGTAGCGCGCACCGCGCCCGCCGCCACCGGCTGAGGATCATCGGCGATGTCGGCCAGGCGGTTGATGTCGCCGAAGGTGACGCCGACCGATTTGAACAGCGCGCCCCACTCGGCCAGCGTCCTGGCAGCGAAGATCGGATCGAGGATCTCGGTCAGCGCCGCGCCGTTGCGACGCCGCGTCGGGGTATCGATGAAGCGCGGATCGTCGAGCAGGTCCTCGCGGCCGATCACCTTGCACAGCACCGGCCACATCTTCTCCTCGCGTGCCAGCGCGAGGTTCAGCCAGCGTTCGTCCGAGGTGCGGTACTGGTTCACCACGGCCGAGCGCGGCCGCGTGCGCGGCGGGCGGTTGGGCAGCACGGCGCCCAGCAGCG
>CAYNOF010000630.1:0-10320 GCA_964398335.1 uncultured Rhizobiaceae bacterium | reverse complement strand
CTTCGGCACAGCGGCCACAGGCGCCGGCTTGGGTGGCTCCGGCGGCTTGGCTACAGCAACAGGCGCAGGCGGTGGTACTGCAGGCTTCGGCACAGCGGCCACAGGCGCCGGCTTGGGTGGCTCTGGCGGCTTGGCTGCAGCAACAGGCGCGGGCGGTGGTGCTGCGGGCTTTGGCGCTGCCGCCGCAGGTGCGGGCTTGGGCGATTCGGGCGGCTTGGCCGCGATGGTAGGGGCTGTCGGTGGCGCGGTGGGTCGCGGTGCTGCGGCCGCGACGGATGGTGCCGCGGGAGGCTTGGCGACCGGCTTGCTTGGCGGATTGGTCGTACGCGCCGCCGGCGTTGGTGCGGGGAAGGCAGGGCCGCCCATGCCGCCGCTGGCAAGCTGCGTCGGCCGCGGCGCCGTCTGCGGTCGTGCGGCGGTTGCGCGGCGCGGTGTGTACGGCACGGTGTGGAACGGTGCGGCCGCGCCCTGCGGATTGCCGACCTCGGGGACCGAGAGGATTCGGCTGCGGATCGGTCCCGCCGGCGGGTTGGGCAGGTTCGCACCCGGATCACTCATGCCGGTGTAGCGGCCATAGGGCGTGTACGCCGCCACCGCCTGCGCCTGTACGGCTGTTGGTGGAGGGGCGCCGACCGGTGGCACGTAACCGCCGCCGCCGTGCTGCATGCGCCAGGGGTTGTAGGCCGCGACCTGGCCCGCGACGGGCTGTGGATAAGGTGTGGGCAAACCGCCGGCCGCCGGTGTCGGCGGCCGATACGACGAGCCCTGCGGCATGTACGCGCCGGGGTAGGCAGGCGGGTAGGGCGCGACCACCGGCGCACCATAGGCGCGTCCCGTTGTCTGACCCGGACCGGCTTGCGTATAGGGATTGTACGCGCCGACCACGCTCGTGCCGTAAGCCGTGGCGCCGTAAAAGCGTTGCTGTTGCGCCACTGCCGGCAGCGACGCCATCGCGAAACCTGCAATGATCGGCAGGGCAACGCGACGGCGTGCCTTGAGCGTAGAATTCATGTCAATCGCCACGTCCGGTCGCCGCACATCGTCAGCGGCAACTCTCCCCACACAAGGCGGGTACCATAGCGATTCGATCCTGCCGCCTCAACCGCGCGGCAGGTCGCAGCTCATGCAGACGGTGTGAGCAACTCGACGATCGAATCGCGCAGCAGCGGATTGATCGCGAGGATCGTCGGACCACCCAGCGCGTAGGGTTTTCCCGCGATGTCGGAGATCACGCCGCCGGCTTCGCGCACGATCAGCGTGCCGGCGGCGACATCCCACGGCGACAGATCGAATTCCCAGAAGCCGTCGAAGCGCGCCGCCGCCACCCAGGCGAGATCCAGCGCGGCGGCGCCGAAGCGGCGCACGCCGGCGGTCTTGGCCATCACGGCGCGCAGGCTGGCGGTGAAGCGCTCGTGATCGCCGCGCTCCTGGAAGGGGATGCCGGTGGCCATCAGCGCGCTGCCGAGCTGGCGGCGGCCCGACACGCGCAGGCGGCGCGAGCGCGCGAAGGGCGTCTCGAGGAAGGCGCCGTAGCCCTTCTCGGCATAGAACAGATCGTCGTTGGCCGGGTTGTAGACCAGGCCGGCGACCACCTCGCCCGCGCGCTCGAGCGCGATGGAGATGGCGAAATGCGGCACGCCAAGCAAGTAGTTGGTGGTGCCGTCGAGCGGATCGACGATCCAGCGATACTCGCCCGCGCCCTTGGTCTCGCCGCCTTCCTCGCCGAGGAAGCCGAAGCTCGGCCGGCCGTGCAGCAGGTGTTCACGCAGCACCTGCTCGGCGCGCAGGTCGGCGTGGCTGACGAAATCGCCTGGGCCCTTCTCACTGAACTGCAGGTGCTCGACCTCGCCGAAGTCGCGCTTCAGCCCCTTGCCGGCGGCAAAGGCCGCGCGCTGCATGATGGTCATCAGCGGCGACTTCGCCGCCTCGCTGCGCCGCGGCAGCGGTGCTGAGCGCTCGCGCGCGGGACCCGCCGGCGCGCGGCCGACGCGTGCCACCGGACGGTCGCCGTCCTTGCTCGGTGGCCGTGTCATCGCATGCTCCAATCTGATTGACGCGAAGGAATCAGTCCTTGGCGCGTTCCATGTACTCGCCAGTCTCGGTGTTGACCACGATGCGGGTGCCGGCGCCGATATGCGGCGGCACCATAACGCGCACGCCGTTCTCGAGGATCGCCGGCTTGTAGGACGACGAGGCCGTCTGGCCCTTCACCACCGCGTCGGCCTCGACGATCTTCAAGGTCACCGATTTCGGAATCTCGATGCCCACGGGCGTGGTCTCGTGCATCGACACGACCACTTCCATGCCGTCCTGGAGGAAGGGCGCGCGCTCGGCGCCGATCATCTCCTCGGTCATGGTGAACTGTTCGTAGTTTTCCTTGTTCATGAAGTGGAAGCCGTCGCCGTCCTTGTACAGGAAGCTGCAATCGTGCGCGTCGATGCGCACCAGCTCGACGGTCTCGCCGGAGCGGAAGCGCTCCTGCAGCTTGTTGCCTTCCTTCAGCGCGCGGGCTTCCAGGGTGACAAACGCGCCGCCCTTGCCGGGGTTGACGTGCTGGACCTTCATCGCGGCGTAGAGACGGCCGTTGTAGTCGATGACGTTGCCGGCACGGATGGTGTTGATGGGCACTTTCATGGGGTCGACCGGTGGGCGTTGGCAAAAACACGGCCGGGGGCGAACGCCGCCCCCGGAAAGCGCGCGGAACCTATCAGAGCGGTTCGGGACGGGCAACCGGTGTCGGATAGCGGCGAATCGGCCCTTTCAGGCGCAGCGGACGGTCAATTCCCGCCCGCCATCGAAGGGTAACGTGATGGTTCGGAACTGGTTGGAGGGGGCCCGCAGAAAGGCGAAATAATCGGCATAGGCCTCCAGATAGGCCACGGCGTTGCCGGCGACGACGATCGCATCGGACACGAGATTCGGGCTGATCAGCTCTGTACCCGGCGGTGCGTCGCCCGTCACGTCTTGCCAGAGACTGTCGCAAACCGGACAGGCGATCGCGAGGCCGGTCACGCCTTTTCCTGGCGATCTGCGCATCATCGGTGCCCGGCTGGCGCAAGTCACACTCATGATCGTGCTCGTCACGCCCGCAGGCCGCAGCCCTTTCGACGAGCCTAACGCCGAGCGATCTCGGCATCCCATGGGCCGGGGAAGCGGCCGGTGCCGGTCTTCTCGCGGGTGAAGACGTTGTAGTCGACCGGCCACTCGGCGCGCGGCATCTCGTAGAACACCTCGACACCATTGCCATCGGGGTCGCGCATGTAGATGCCGAGCGAGATGCCGTGGTCGATGATGCGGTCGATCGGTTGTCCCTCGGCCTTGATCCTGCTGTAGAAGTCCTTGAGGTCGTCGAGGCTTTCGAGCCGCCAGGCCATGTGGTTCAGGCCCACCTGACCCTTTGCCTGCAGCGGCGCCTCCTCGCCCACCTGCATTAGCGCCACCTCGTGCGACTGCTCGGGATCGGCGCTCAGGAAGGCGGCCCAGCCTGGCCGGTATTCGTAGACGTGCAGCCCAAGCAGATCCTCGTACCACTTCTTCGACCGCTCGACGTTGCGGACGTAGACATTGACGTGCTGCAGATACATCGGGCGCTTCGTCATGGCGTCCTCCCGTTAAGTCACGCCGCCTTCTTCAGCTTGAAATCGTAGCTCAGTCTGCCGCGGTCATTGGCGGCACCGAAATCGCAGATCAGCGATTCCTTCACGCCGAACACCACGTCGGTATCCAGGTACTTGTCGCCGTGCACGAAGAGATGGGTGATCACCTGGCGGTGGCCCGGCGCCTGGACCCAGAAATGCAGGTGGCCCGGCCGCCAGGGGTGGCGGCCCATGGACCGCAACAGCTCGCCCACGGGCCCGTCGTCGGGGATCGGGTAGCAGGCGGGCAAGGTGGTGTGGAACCAGAAGCGGCCCGACCCGTCGCTTTTCAGGCGGCCGCGCAGATTGTGCTTCGAGCCGTCGCCCATCTGCGAGTCGTAGCCGCCGTCGGGCGAGGCCTGCCAGCAATCGATCTGCGCACCCGGTATCGGCGTGCCGTCCTCCGACAGCACGCGGCACTCGACATCGACGCGCTTGCCGGCGATGCCCGGCGAGATGTCGCCGCCATTGGCGATGATCGGCGGGTTCTCGCGGAAGAACGGGCCCAGCACCGTCGACTCCGTGGTGTCGCCGGCACTGGGATTGGCGATGGCGTCGACCAGCATCGACACGCCCATGGTGTCGGACAGCAGGATGAACTCCTGCCGCTTGTCGTCGCACCACTGGCCGACCTCGGTGAGGAACTGGATGCCCTTCATCCATTCCTCCGGGGTCAGCCTGGTCTCGCGCACGAAGGCATGCACGTGGCGGATCAGGCTGCTCATCACCTCGCGCAGGCGCGGGTCGCAATCCTTGCCCATGCGGCCCACGACTTCCTCGGTGAGGTTCTCCTCGGTGAAATTGCGCATGGCGATCCTCCCTCGGATCTCTTGATTCTTACATCAGCGTGCAGGCGTCCTCGAACGACATGCGCGGGCTGCGGCCGAAGAGCTTCGACGGGTCACCGTAGCCGATGTTGCACAGGAAGTTCGACTTGAAGCGGCCGTCGGGGAAGAAGATCTGGTCGAGCAGCTCGTTGTTGAAGCCGCTCATGGCGCCGATATCGAGGCCGATCGCGCGCGCCGCCAGCATCAGGTAGGCGCCCTGCAGGCTGCCGTTGCGGAAGGCGGTGGGCGCCGCCGCCGGCGTGCCCTTGAACCAGTTGATGGCGTCGGGGTTGTGCGGGAAGTTCTTCGGCAGGTGCTCGTAGAACTGCGTGTCGTAGGCAACGATCGCGGTGACCGGCGCGGCCATCGTCTTGTCGGTGTTGCCCGAGGACAGCGCCGGCCGCAGCTTCTCCTTGCCCTCCTTGGTGCGGATGAAGATGAAGCGCGCGGGCTGCGAGTTCGATGAGGTCGGGCCCATCTTGAGGATCTCGTAGATCGCACGGATCTGCGCGTCGCTGACCGGCTTGTCGAGCCAGCCATTGTGCGTGCGGGCTTCACGGAACAGCAGATCGAGGGCCTTGTCGTCGAGCATGGAAAACGAACTCCGGAAACGGTGAGTCGACAGGAATTGTCGACCGGATGGCGCATGCAAGCCAAGTGCCTATTCACCATAGGTCGCCGCGTCGAGGCGATAAACCAGACCCTGCCAGCCCCGTTCGCCGGTATCGTATCGGTAACGATTGGCGTCGGCGATCGCGCGGTACAGCGCCATCGCCGCGCGCTCGTCGAGCGCCTGGACATCGCGGCCCAGATGCTCGGCCATCAGGTCGCAGCGCAAGCGGCGCGCGATGTCGGGATCGTGGAACGAACAGTTCATCTCGGTGCTGCCTTCGAGCGAGAAGGCGTGCAGGTTGCACGAGCCGATGGTCGCCCAGGCATCGTCGACGATCATCACCTTGTCGTGGACATAGATGCCGTAGGGCTCGCCCTCGTCGGTGTGGCCCTGGATGCCGGTCAGACGGAAGTTCGGATAGCGATCGAGCACGGCGAGCTGCGCGAACAGCGCCTTGCGCTCGCCCCGGCGCCGCGCCTGGCGCACGAAGGGCTCGACCTCGGCCGGCACCAGCATGTTGATGTCGACGCCGCGCCGGAGCGCCGCCTCGAGCCGCTCGGCGACCGCGACGATCGGCACCGACTGGTTCTCGATGTAGATCGTGTGCCGCGCGGCCTCGATGGCGCGCAGGTACTGGTCGAGGATCGAGCGCTCGCCGCCCGCGATGTCGAACGGCCGGCCATCCGGCGTCGCCGTATTGTCGCGATCGCGGCCGGCATGCACCGTGCGCTGGATCTGCACCGGCGTGCGGCCGCGCGCCGGGGAGGCCTGCGTCGGAAAGAGCAGCTGGTCGTCGCCGGTATGGCCCCAGTGCCCGTCCTCGACGCCGCGCTCGCTGGCCTCGTTCCAGCGCTGCACGAAATTGTGGTGCACGTCGGTGGCGGCGGGGCCTTCGATCTCGACATAGGCGTCGTGGCGCTGGTCGGGGCCGGGATGTCCCGGCACGCTGTCGCCGCGCAAGGTCATGTTCACGCCGCCGACGAAGGCGATCTCCGAGTCGCGGCCGGCGTCGATCAGCCAGCTCTTCTGGTGCTGGCAATAGGTCTCGTGCGAGCGGTCCCAGCGTACGCGCCAGCGCGTGTTGCGCGCGCCCAGGAACTCGCGATCGAGCGCCGTGCCGCGGAAGGCGGTGGCGTTGCCCTCCAGCGTGTTGGGCCGCCAGAAGATCACCCGCACGTCGAGCCCGCGCGCCTGGGCGTGGTCGAGCACGTCGAAGAACGAGCCGCGCGCGTCGGGCATGCGGAAGTCGATGGTGGCGAAGGCGGCGGCGATCCACACGCTGTGCCTGGCGGCCTCGACCGCCTCGCAGATACGGCGGAAGACCGGCGTGCCGTCGATCAACGGCCGCACGGTGTTGCCGGTACGGACGGGATACGAGCCCGACTCGACGAAGGGAACGTGACTCATGGCGATCAGAACGGCTCGTCGAAGGCGGAACGCCGCCTGGTGGCGGGACGCGGCGGCGGCGTGAAGCCCAGCGACAGCTGGGTCTTGCGCGGCAGCTTCGCCGCGATCACCTGATGGGCGCGGCGCAGATAGGCCTTGAGCATCTCCTCGTCGAGCGCTTCGGGGTCGGCCACCGCGACCCAGCGCGCCCGCGCGAGATAGGGGCAGGGACGGAAGCCCGGCGCCTCCTTCAGCGAATCGTAATGCGCGTCGTCGGCCTTGAACCAGGCCTCGCGCTGCTTCTTCTCGCGCGGCGGCAGCATGCAGAACATCTTGCCGCCGACCTTGAAGACGATCACGCCTTCCCACTGCACGATGCGTGTCGCCTTGGGCAGCTTGCGGCAGAAGCGGTCGATCGTCGCGCCGTCCATTCCAATCCGTCTCGGTCGTGGGAGCCGGCGGGAGAATGGTTCGATTTGCATCCGCCGTCGAGCGCGACATGCTAGCCTTGCGCCCATGAGTTCGGACACCTTGGGCGCGCCGGATTGGCGGCCCGACCGGCTGGAGCGCAGGCTGCCGTCGCTGCTGGCGCGCGGCCGCATCCTCGCTGCCCTGCGCGCCTGGTTCGCGGGCGAAAATTTCGTCGAGGTCGAGACGCCGGCGCTGCAGGTCTCGCCCGGCATGGAGGTCCATCTGCGCGCCTTCGCCAGCGACCTCGTGGCACCCGACGATTCACGCCGCACGCTTTACCTGCACACCTCGCCCGAATTCGCGATGAAGAAGCTGCTGGCCGGCGGCGTGAAGCGGCTGTTCCAGTTCGCGCGCGTCTTCCGCAACGGCGAGCGCTCGGATCTGCACCATCCCGAGTTCACCATGCTCGAGTGGTACCGCGCCGGCGCCACCTATATCGACCTGATGGGCGATTGCGAGAAGCTGCTGCGTACGGCGACGAGCGCCGCCGGCACAAGGCGCCTGACCTGGCGCGGTGCCGGCTGCGACGTGAGCGGCCCGTTCGAGCGGCTGACCGTCGCCGACGCGTTCGGCAAGTATGCCGGCATCGACCTGCTGGCCACGGCGCCCGATCCGCGTGCGCCCGATGTGGCGCTGCTGTCGGGTGCCGCGCGCTCGATCGGCATCCGCACGTCGGACGGCGACACCTGGGAGGACGTGTTCTTCCGCGTGATGCTGGAGCGCATCGAGCCGAGGCTGGGCTTCGGCCGACCGACGATCCTCTGCGACTATCCCGTGTCGATGGCGGCGCTGTCGCGGCCCAAGCCGGAGGATCCGCGCCTGGCCGAGCGCTTCGAGCTCTATGCCTGCGGCGTCGAGCTGGCCAACGCCTTCGGCGAGCTCACCGACGCCGCCGTGCAGCGCGAGCGCTTCGAGGCGGACATGACGCTGAAGCAGCTTCTCTACGGCGAGCGCTATCCGGTCGACGAGGATTTCCTCGCGGCGCTGGAGCATGGCCTGCCAGATTGCGCCGGCATCGCGCTGGGCTTCGACCGCCTGGTGATGCTCTGCCTGGGCGCAAGCCGCATCGAGGACGTGCTGTGGCTGCCGGTGGCGGGGTGATGGCGATATCACACCACGAACATGTCGCAGTACCTGCTGTGCGTCAGCGGTGCGTCGCCTTCGCGCCCGCTGACCGTCCCGGCACCGGCCGGCTGGCCGATTTTCGTCGCGCCCAGGCTGGTGGTGCGGACACGCACGGCATCGATGCCGGCGTTGACCAGGATGTCGCGCATGGTGCGGGCGCGGCGCAGGCCCAGGCCCTCGTTGAATTGCGGGCTACCCTTGGGATCGGTGTGGCATTCGATCATCACCGGCCGGCTTCGGTTCTCGCCGCGCAGCAGCGCCACCTGGCGCGCGAAGCGGTGCGCCGCCTCGACATGCTCGCGATAGCCCAGCGCGCTGTTGCGCTCGAAGGTGACTCGGGTGAGGAACAGGCGGTCGGCGATGGCGTCGCCGGAATCGTCCGAGACGCATCCGGTCATGAGCGCGCTGAGCAGGAACAGCGTCAGCGCGCGCATGTCGATCACCCCGCCAGTTCGTCGAAGACCTTGTTGAAGTCGCGCACCGCTTGCGTCGGGCCACCGGGATGACCCCACACACCGTTGGCCACCGCCAGAAAATCGGCGCCAGCTTCCACGACGGCGCGGCAATTGTCGACGGTGATGCCGCCGATGGCGACCGAGGGCACGGTCATCATCTCGTTCCACCATTCGAGGATGTCGAGCGCCGCCGGCGTCGTCACCGTCTTGGTGGATGAGGTGAAGAAGGCGCCGAAGGCGACGTAGTCGGCGCCCGCTTCGGCGGCTTCCATCGCCAGGTGGCGCGAGGCCTTGCAGGTGACGCCGATGATGCGGTCGGGACCCAGCAGCCGGCGCGCCTCGGCGTAGGGCGTGTCCTCCTGGCCGACATGCACGCCGTCGCAATCGAGCTTCAGCGCGAGGTCGGGCCGGTCGTTCATGATCAGCGCCACGTCGCGTTGCTGGCAGATCGGCCTGAGGATATCGGCGGCGCGCGCGATGGCGTCGTCGCCGACGTCCTTCAACCGCAACTGCAGGACAGCCACGTCGCCGCCATCGAGCGCGGCGCGCAGTTCCTCGGCGAAGACCTGCGGATGCGGCAGCGCCGGCGGCGTGATCAGGTAGAGCCGGCAGCGCTGCGTTTCCTTGCTCACATCTTGCCCTGGTAGATCGCGATGATCTTGTCGAGCATGTCGAGCGCCTCGGCGCGCGGGCGCTGGAAGGTGTTGCGGCCGATGATCGAGCCGTTGGCGCCGCCGTCGCGCAGGCCGCGGATCTCGTTGAACAGGCCGTCGAGATCCTTGGCCTCGCCGCCGGAGAAGACGACGATGCGGCGGTTGTTGAACGTCGCCTGCATGACGTGCGCGATGCGCTTGGGCAGGGTCGAGATGTCGACCTTGGCCTTCTCGTAGGCGGCCTTGGCCTCGGGCTGCCACAGCACGTCGGTCGGCGGCTTGACCTTGATGATGTGCGCGCCGAGCAGCGCGGCGATATGCGCGGCGTAGGCGCAGACGTCCATCGCCGTCTCGCCGGCCTTGTCGAGCTTGCCGCCGCGCGGATAGGACCACATGACGACGGCCAGCCCGTACGACTTGGCCTCGGCGGCCATCTCGCGGATCTCCTCCATCATCTCGTACTGGTCTTCCGAGCCGGGATAGATGGTGAAGCCGATCGCCGAGCAGCCGATGCGCAGCGCGTCCTTCACCGAGGCGGTGACCGCCTGGTCCTTGTTGGTCGACAGCGAGTTGGCGCTGTTGACCTTGAGGATGGTCGGGATCGCGCCGGCGAAGCTGTCGGCGCCGGCCTCGAGCGGGCCCAGCGGCGCGGCATAGGCGTTCAGCCCCGCGTCGATGGCGAGCTGGTAGTGGTAGTGCGGATCATAGGCATCGGGGTTGGGCGCGAATGAGCGCGCCGGTCCGTGCTCGAAGCCCTGGTCGACGGGCAGGATCACCATCTTGCCCGTGCCGCCGAGACGGCCGTGCATCAGCATGCGCGCCAGGTTGCCCTTGGTGCCGGGATTGTCGCTTTCGTAGTTGTCGAGGATCTTCTTGACGGTACGGGTGATCTTCACGGCTTCCCTCCTGGGGCGCCCCGAAAGGCGCCGGTCGCGGCGTTTCTAGCGACCGCGGACTTGCTTGTAAACGCGGGCTCCCGGCTACTCGTTCAGGCCCTTGCCGGGATAGGGATGGGTCTTGATCCAGTGCCGCGCGATGTCGACGCGTCGGGTCACCCAGACATCCTTGTGCTTCATGACATGATCGAGGAAGCGCTGCAGCGCCCAGGCGCGCGCCGGATGGCCCATGATGCGCATGTGCAGGCCGACATTCATC
>CAYNOF010000629.1:0-1216 GCA_964398335.1 uncultured Rhizobiaceae bacterium | reverse complement strand
GGATCGCGCTCGTCCGCCGAGCCCCAGCCGTCGTCGACCGAGATCGTGGTCTGCGAATCGTAGCGCACCGGCGGATTGCTGATCGCGCCGCGACCCTTGCGGGCGCGCGCCTCCAACGGGTCGATCGAGGCAGGAACTTTGAGCGTCCGGGCCATCCCGGAAAGCTAGTCCCGGGATGAGAACATAACAAGAACAAATCAGGGGATAAGATCAGCCGAACCAGGTCTCGAAGCTGCGCGCGATGAGGACAGGAATGGCCAGGAGGGCGGCGGCGAGGGCGGCGAAGACGATGATTCCGTTGCTGATGCCCAGCGCCAGGGTCAGGATTTCCTCGAAATGGGCCGAGGGCGTGCCGATGGCACGGTGGATCCAGAAGATCGCGAAGCCAAGGGCGTCGGCGACCAGGAACACCATGATTCGGCTGCGGATTACGTCCCAATCCATGCTTGAATGATCTCGAGTCCTAACAATCTTCAGCATCATACAGATTTTACGGCAGAAAATCACCCCCGGCATTCAGCCGGCGGGGGCCAATCAGGTCCGCTCTGGAGGGATCGCCGCGGGGGCTCAGCCGCTGCGCGGGATCTTGCCTTCGTTCAGCCGGGGCATCAGCTCGGCGAAGTTGCAGGGCCGGAAGCGGATATCGAGCTGCCATTTCAGGATCTCGTCCCAACCGTCGCGGCAGGCCCCGGTCGAGCCGGGCAGGGCGAAGATATAGGTGCCGTTGGCGACGCCGGCGGTGGCGCGGCTCTGCATGGTCGAGGTGCCGATCTTCTGGAAGCTCACCCAGCGGAAGGTCTCGCCGAAACCCTCGATCTTCTTCTCGAACAGCCCCTCCAGCGCCTCCGGCGTCACATCGCGCCCGGTGACACCGGTACCGCCGGTCGAGATCACCGCCTCGATGCTGGGATCATCGATCCATTTCGAGACCTGGGCGCGGATCTTGTCGACATCGTCGGTGACGATGGCGCGATCCGAGAGGTGATGGCCCGCGGCGGTCAGTCGGTCGACCAGAGTCTGGCCCGACGTGTCGGTCTCCAAGGTGCGCGTGTCCGACACGGTGAGGATGGCGATGTTCACCGGCTTGAACGGCTTGGATTGATCGATGCGATCGGCGGGGTTGGCCATGACGAACTCCACGCGGGCGGGAGCGCCGTTATAGCAGACAGATCCTCAGCGCTTCGGCGCAAGCGTGCGGGCGCGGTAGGCGAGGATG
>CAYNOF010000628.1:0-3598 GCA_964398335.1 uncultured Rhizobiaceae bacterium | reverse complement strand
CGGCGTGCCCATGGCGCGCAGCGCCTCGACGGTGGCGTAGATGTCGTCGCTGCCCAGCGCCACGTGCTGGATGCCCTCGCCGTGATAGGCGTTGAGGTACTCGGCGATCTGCGACTTGTCGTCGGAGCTTTCGTTGATCGGGATGCGGATCTTGCCGCACGGGCTGGTCATCGCCTTGGATTTCAGCCCGGTGAGCTTGCCCTCGATGTCGAAGTACTTGATCTCGCGGAAATTGAACAGGCGCTCGTAGAACTCCGCCCACTCCGCCATGCGGCCGCGATGCACGTTGTGGGTGAGATGGTCGATATAGGTCAGGCCGACGCCGCGCGGCTTCGGCTCGACCCCGGGCAGGTACTCGAAATCGACGTCGTAGATCGTGCCCCTGGGTCCGTATCGGTCGACCAGATAGATCAGGCTGTCGCCGATGCCCTTGATCGCGGGGATGTTGAGCTCCATCGGCCCGACGCGTCCCTCGACGCCCCAGGCGCCCAGCGACAGCGCGCGCTTGTAGGCCTGCGGCGCATTCTTCACCCGGAAGGCGATGGCGCAGATGCTGGGGCCGTGCACGCGCGCGAAGCCCTGCGCGAAACTCGCCGGCTCGGCATTGACGATGAAGTTCACGTCGCCCTGGCGATAGAGCGTGACATCCTTCGAACGGTGCTTGGCCACCGCGGTGAAGCCCATCGACTCGAAGAGCCGGCCGAGCTCGGCGGGATCGGGTGCGGTGTATTCGATGAACTCGAAGCCGTCGGTGCCCATCGGGTTCACCGTGTCGACCTCAGGCTGAATGCTCGCCATGGGAAACCTCCATTGACGGGGCCGGCCGATTGGTTTCAAATGAAACTAATACTGTCCTGAGGCGCTGGCAACCCCCAGACCCCACCAAGATCATCCACATGCCCGACCGACCTGCCCTGAGGCTCGAGCACTTCCTGCCCTACCGGCTGTCGATCCTCAGCCAGACCACCAGCGCCGACCTGCATCGCCGCTATTTCGGCCCCTCGCAGCTCAGCGTGCCGCAATGGCGGGTGATCGCCGTACTGGGCCGCTTTGCGCCGCTCTCCGCCTCCGACATCTGCCAACGCACGGTCATGGATAAAGTCACGGTCAGCCGCGCGGTCGCCGGCTTGCGCCGCCGCCGGCTGGTCGAGCAGGCGACCGACGGGACCGACCGCCGCCGCTCGCAGCTCCGGCTCACTCAGGCCGGCCGGGCGATGCACGATCTGGTCGTGCCGCTGGCTCTGGGCTACGAAGCGGAGCTGTTGGCCCAGCTGTCGCCGGCCGAGCGCAAGGCGCTGGACGGTTTGCTGGACCGGTTGCTGGCGGCGGCACGGACCCTGGCGGCCCGTCCGGAGCCCTAGATATATGGTGTCAGGGGATATATAAGGCCATCGCTAGCGTCCGAAAGAGCCGGAAAAACAAAGGGATCGACCGTGGCACCCGTGCTGGTCCTCAACGGGCCCAACCTCAACATGCTGGGCAAGCGCCAGCCCGAGATCTATGGCCGCGAGACCCTGGCCGACATCGAGGCGGCCTGCCGCGCCGAGGCCAAGGGGCTCGACCTGGCGCTCGACTTCTTCCAGAGCAACCACGAAGGCGCCCTGGTCGACCGTATCCAGCAGGCGCGCGAGGCCAATAGCGGCATCATCATCAATGCCGGGGCCTATACCCACACCTCGGTGGCCCTGCTCGACGCGTTGAATGCCGCGGAAAAGCCCGTGATCGAGGTCCACCTCTCGAATATCTACAAGCGGGAAGAGTTCCGGCATCATTCCTATATCAGCCCGGTGGCCGTGGGCGTGATCTGCGGCTTCGGCAGCCAGGGCTATCTGCTGGCGCTGCGGGCCATGGCCCGCCTCGTCTCGCGCTGACCCCTCACCAAAAAACGGACCAGACCATGTCGAGACCCGATGAAGACCTCGTGCTGATCCGCAAGCTGGCCGAGCTGCTCAACGACAGCGGGCTGGGCGAGATCGAGTACGAATCCAACGGCCGTCGCGTGCGTCTGGCCAAGCAGCCGCCGGCCACGACAAGCGCTCCGATCTTCGTCGGCGGCGCGATCCCCGCCGTGGCCGCCGCGCCGGCGGCAACGGGTGCCGCGCCGGCCGCCGCGCCCGTGGTCGACGACTCCAACAATCCCGGCGCCGTGAAGTCGCCGATGGTCGGCACCGCCTATCTGGCGCCCGAGCCGGGCAAGCCGGCTTTCGTCAACATCGGCGACAAGGTCGCGGCCGGCCAGACCCTGCTGATCATCGAGGCGATGAAGACCTTCAACCCGATCAAGGCGCCCAAGGCGGGCACCGTGTCGAAGATCATCATCGGCAACGCCCAGCCGGTGGAGTTCGGCCAGGTGCTGCTGATCGTGGACTAGGCGATGTTCGAGAAGATCCTCATCGCCAATCGCGGCGAGATCGCGCTTCGGGTCCATCGCGCCTGCAAGGAAATGGGCATCGAGACGGTGGCGATCCATTCGACCGCCGATTCCGACGCCATGCATGTGCGCCTGGCCGACGAGTCGGTCTGCATCGGCCCGCCGCCGGCACGCGAGAGCTATCTCAACATCCCGGCGATCCTCTCGGCCGCCACCATCGCCGGCGTCGACGCGATCCATCCCGGCTACGGCTTCCTGAGCGAGAACGCGCGCTTTGCCGAGCTGGTCGAGGAGCACGGCTTCACCTTCATCGGCCCGACGCCCGAGCACATCCGCATGATGGGCGACAAGATCGTCGCCAAGCAGACGGCGCAGAAGCTCGGCCTGCCGCTGGTGCCCGGCTCGCCCGGCCCGGTCGACACGCTCGAGGAGGTCAAGGCGCTGGGCGCGCAGATCGGCTACCCGGTGCTGGTCAAGGCTGTGGCCGGCGGCGGCGGCCGCGGCATGAAGGTGATCGAGAACGCCGATGCTGCCGAAGAGGCCTTCACGCTTGCCCGCCAGGAGGCCACCGCGGCGTTCGGCAACGGCTCGGTCTACATCGAGAAATATCTCGGCAAGCCGCGCCACATCGAGATCCAGATCCTCGCCGATACCCACGGCAACTGCGTGCACCTCGGCGAGCGCGACTGCTCGCTGCAGCGGCGCCACCAGAAGGTGCTGGAGGAGACGCCCTCGCCGGCGCTCAACCGCGAGACCCGCGAGCGCATCGGCAACCTCGCCGCCGATGCCATTCGCAAGATGGGCTATCGCGGCGCCGGCACGCTGGAGTTCCTCTACCAGGACGGCGAGTTCTACTTCATCGAGATGAACACCCGCCTGCAGGTCGAGCATCCGATAACCGAGGCGGTGACCGGCATCGACCTGGTGCGCGAGCAGATCCGCATCGCCGCCGGCGGCCCGCTGGCGCTGAGCCAGAAGGACATCCAGTTCCACGGCCACGCCATCGAGTGCCGCGTCAACGCCGAGAACCCCGAGACCTTCACGCCTTCGCCCGGCAGGATCACCGATTACCATCCGCCCGGCGGTCTCGGCGTGCGCGTCGATTCGGCCGTCTATCAGGGCTATGTCATCCCGCCCTATTACGACAGCCTGATCGGCAAGCTGATCGTGCACGGCCGCACCCGGCCCGAATGCCTGCAGCGCCTGCGCCGCGCCATCGACGAATTC
>CAYNOF010000627.1:0-11233 GCA_964398335.1 uncultured Rhizobiaceae bacterium | reverse complement strand
CCGCCCGACTGCTTGACGAAGCCGAACACCATGCTGAGCCCGAGGCCCGGGCCCTTGCCCGGCTCCTTGGTGGTGAAGAACGGGTCGAAGATGCGGCCCATCACCTCGGGCGGAATGCCGGTGCCCGTGTCGCTCGCCGTCACCGCGACGTAGTCGCCGGGGGCGAAGCCGGGGTTGTCGCGCTGCTCGTCCGCATGCAGGGTCGCGTTGCGCGTCGAGAGCGCCAGCCGTCCGCCCTCGGGCATGGCGTCGCGCGCGTTGACCGCGAGGTTGACGATCGCCGATTCGAGGTTGGGCGCGTCGATATGCACCGGCCACAGATCGCCGGCGCCATTGAACTCGACGACGATATTGCCGCCCAGCATGCGCCCGAGCAGCCGCGCGGTATTGCCGAGCAGCGCATTGGCGTCGATGGTCTGCGGCTCGAGCGGCTGCTGGCGGGCGAAAGCCAGCAGGCCGCGCACCAGGTCGGCGCCGCGCTGCGCGCCGTGCAGCGCGGCGGCGGCGTGCTCCATCGTGTCCTCGGCGAGGTCGGCGCGATCGAGCAACAGTTCGAGGCTGCTGATCACCAGGCTGAGCAGGTTGTTGAAGTCGTGCGCGATGCCGCCGGTGAGCTGGCCGATCGCCTCGAGCCGCTGCGAGCGCTGCACGCGTTCCTCGGCGGCAAGCCGCTCGGTCAGGTCGCGGCCGATGAAGAAGTGCTGGCCGTCGGCGGCCGACCAGACCCCGGTCCAGTGCAGCTTCACCGCCCGGCCGTCCTTGTGCAGGTAGCGGCAGTCGAACTGGCGCATGACACGGCCGCGGCGCGCGACGCGCATCTCGGTCCGGGTCGGCCCCAGGTCGTCGGGATGGATGAAGTGGATCGCGCTGCGGCCGGCCATCTCCTCGGGCGGGTAACCGAGGATCGTCCGGCTGCTGGGGCTGACGCGGATCAGGTTACCCTGGCTGTCGGCGACCAGGATCAGGTCGAGCGAGGTGGCGAACAGGCCCTCGTTGATGGAACGCTGCGCTTCGCGGGCGCGCGCCTCGGCCAGGCCGGCATGATGCGCCTCGCGGTCGAGCGAAACGTCGCGCAGGAACACCAGCCCACCCTTGGCGTGCACGTGGCTGCGCAATTCCAGCCAGGCGCCGGGCCGCTCGCAGCACAGGCTGAAGCCGGCGGTCGGACCGTCGGCTGCAAACAGCGCCGTATCGTTCAACCCCAGGATCGCCAACAGCGGCTGGCCGACCAGCGCCGGCGCGTCGCCGCCCAGCAGGTAGGCTGCCGCGCCGTTGACGTAGCAGACGCACCACGCCCGATCGACCACGATGACGCCTTCGTCGATCGCGTCGACTATCGCCGTAACGTTGGCCTCCTCGGGGGAAGCCGATGCTTGACGCTCGGCGATCGACCAATCGCCCATCAGACGCCCCCTAGCGTCGCCTGAACAAGTTCTTCGTCACAGTCTCAGAGGGGGTACAGTTCACGCAATATCAATTGTCAGATACCTGTCACGAAGTAGCGACAATTTTCATTTCTTTTGCAGAATAGAAAGAAGTTCCACTCGCCCATTCTGCGAACAGTTGAGCATACGCTCGCATTCCATCCCGGCACAATGCCAAATATGCAGGTGTCGAGAGAACATGTTCCGCGTCCTTACCACCCTAAGGATCTCCGCAGGCCGGTGACGACGTCGAGGTGCCGCTCGTGGTCGCCGGCAAAGCGCACCACGAGATGCGTGGCCCCGGCATCGGCGAAGCCCTTCAGCCAGGCGGCGGCAGCGGCGGCCGAGCCGGCGAAGCAGCTCTGGCGCTTGCGCATGATCGCTGCCGCCATGCCGTAATACTGCTCGAGGTAGCTGTTCATCTTCGCCTCGGCGCGCGCGGCATCCTCGTCGACCGCCAGGGTGACGTAGATGGCTGCGGTCAAAGCCTGGGGATCACGCCCGGCGGCCTTCGCCGCCTCCGTCACCTCGGCCCATTGCGCGGCGTATTCGTGCGGCTCCGGCCCGTTGGGGAACCAGCCGTCATAGAGCCGCCCACAGCGCTGGCGCGCGGCGCTGACCGCACCGGGCAGCCAGATCGGCGGGCCGCCCGGCCGATGCGGCGTCGGGCCCAGCACGCTGTCCGTCATCTTCCAGCGGCCGTCCCAGGTCACCGGCTTGCCGGTCCACAACGCCTTGGCCAGCGCAATGCCCTCGACCATGCGCCCGACGCGCTTCTCGAAGGGCACGCCGGCGGCCACGAACTCGGCGCGGATATTGGGCACGTCGCTGGCGATGCCGATGCCCAGGATCAGGCGGCCCTCGGCGATGCGGTCCAGGGTCGCCACCTGCTGCGCCAGCACGACCGGATTGCGCAGGGCCGGCAGCAGCACGGCAGTGCCCAGTTCCGGCTTGCGCGTGCGCGCCGCGACAGCGGCGAGCAGGGTCAGCGGATCATGCCTTGGACGCGCGAGCAGCGAATCACCCACCCACAGCGAATCGAAGCCCAATTTCTCGGCGCGTTCGGCCAGCGCCAGCAACGAGACGGTCTCGTCGTGGCCTTCCATGACCCGTTCGCGGGTCGGCAGCAGATATCCCAGTCGCGGCATGCGCTTCTCCCCCGGTCCAGGCGCGGATCATGGACTCCTCGCAGGCTCCACGGTACAGGCTTTCGCCATGGCCCGTGCCGCCTTCCTCGACCGCGATGGGGTGCTGAACCAGGCGATCGTCCGCGACGGCCGTCCCTATGCCCCGCGCAGCCTCGAGGACTTCGTCATCCTGCCCGAGGCGGCCGGTGCCGTGCGGCGGCTGAAGGATGCCGGCTATCTCGTCGTCGTCGCCACCAACCAGAAGGATGTCGGCGTGGGGCTGGTGACGCGCGAAACGCTCGACGCCATGCATGCAAGGCTGCGTCAGGCCGTCCCGGTCGACGACATCCGGGTCTGCACTTGCGTCGACGAATGTCCCTGCTACAAGCCCAATCCCGGCATGCTGCTGGAGGCGGCGCGGGACTGGAATATCGACCTGTCGGCGAGCGTGATGATCGGAGACCGTTGGCGCGATGTCGGCGCCGGCCGCAATGCCGGATGCCGGACCATCTTCATCGACCGTGGCTACAGCGAGTCGCTCGGCCAGACACCGGATATGATCGCGACCGACCTCGCCGATGCCGTCGACAAGCTGTTAGGCTCCCCCTCAACCCCTCGTGGAAAGAACCCATGACCGAATCCAAGCGTGAGCGCGTCCTGGTCACCGGCGGTGCCGGCTATGTCGGCCATGTGCTCGTCCCCCGGCTGATCGCCGAGGGCTACGACGTGGTGCTCTACGACTCGATGCTGTTCGGCAACCGCATCCCCGAGCAGCCGCATTTGACGACCTTCGACGCCGACATCCGCGACGCCGCGACCTTCGCGCAGGCGGTTGCCGGCTGCGACACGGTCATCCACATGGCCTGCATCTCCAACGACCCGAGCTTCGAGCTCGACGAGAAGCTGTCGACCAGCATCAACTACGATTGCTTCGAGCCGCTGGTGGTGGCGTCGAAGAAGGCCGGCGTGAAGCGCTTCATCTACGCCTCGTCGAGCTCGGTCTATGGCGTGTCCGACGCGCCGGAGGTCACCGAGGATCATCCGCTGGTGCCGCTGACGCTCTACAACAAGTACAAGGGCCTGTGCGAGCCGCTGCTGTGGAAGCACCAGGGGCCGGGCTTCACCTGCGTCACCATCCGGCCGGCGACGCTCTGCGGCTACAGCCCGCGCTGCCGGCTGGACCTGACGGTGAACATCCTCACCAACCACGCGGTGAACCGCGGCAAGATCACGGTGTTCGGCGGCGCTCAGAAGCGGCCCAACCTGCATATCGACGACATGGTCGACGCCTATCTCGTGATGCTGCGCGCGCCGGCCGACAAGATCGCCGGCGAAACCTTCAACATCGGCTACGAGAACCACACGGTGATGGACATCGCCCAGATGGTGAAGAAGGTGGTCGAGCAGGAAATGCCGCAGCGTGCGCCGATCGCCATCGAGCGCACCGAGACCAACGACAACCGCTCCTACCACATCAACTCCGACAAGGTCGGACGCGTGCTGGGCTTCCGCCCCAAGCGCAACATCGAGGATGCGGTGCGCGACCTGTGCCGCGCCTTCGCCGCCGGCAAGCTGCCCGGCAGCATGGACGATCCCAGCTACATCAACGTGCGCACCATCAAGCAGCGGAACGCCGCGTGAGCACAGGCAAGCCCCTCGCCGTCGTCACCGGCGGCGCCGGCTTCATCGGCAGCCACGCGGTCGACCTGATGGTCGCACGCGGCTTCCGCGTGCATGTGATCGACAATCTCTACGGCGGGCGCGAGCGCAATCTGGAGCAGCACGCGTCCAATCCCGACGTCGTGGCCGAGTTCCGCGACATCCGCGGTGTGACGCCCGATGACGCGTTGTTCGCCGGCGCGCGCTATGTGCTGCACTTCGCCGGCATCGGCGACATCGTGCCCTCGATCGAGGCGCCGGCCGAGTACATGGACGTCAACGTCCAGGGCACGGTGCGCGTGCTGGAAGCGGCGCGGCACGCCGGCGTGGCGAAGTTCGTCTACGCCGCCTCCTCCTCGTGCTACGGCCTGGCCGCCGTGCCGACGCGCGAGGATCATCCGATCGACGCCAAGTACCCGTACGCGCTGTCGAAGTGGATGGGCGAGCAGTCGGGCTTCCACTGGCACAAGGTCTACGGCCTGCCGTTCAACGCCATCCGCATCTTCAACGCCTACGGCACGCGCTCGCGCACATCGGGTGCCTACGGCGCGGTGTTCGGCGTGTTCCTCAAGCAGAAGCTCGCCGGCAAGCCGTTCACCGTGGTCGGCGACGGCACGCAGACCCGCGACTTCCTGTACGTCACCGACGTCGCCGCCGCCTTTGTCGCCGCTGCGCAGTCCGAATTCACCGGCCGCTTCTGGAACCTCGGCGCCGGCAAGCCGCAATCGGTGAACCGCCTGGTCGAATTGCTGGGCGGCGAGACGGTGCATATCCCCAAGCGGCCCGGCGAGCCCGACTGTACCTGGGCCGATATCGCGCGCATCAGCCAGGAGCTCGGCTGGTCGCCCAGGGTCAGCTTCGAGGAGGGTGTCTCGCGCATCCTCGCGGAGATCGAATACTGGCGCGAGGCGCCGCTGTGGGATCCGGCCTCGATCGAAACCGCCACCCAGTCGTGGCACCGCTACATGGCGAAGGCATGAAGACGCTGCTCGAAGGCGCATTCAACCGCAAGATCCACACCGCGCAGGAGCTGGCGACGGTGCTGGGCGCCTTTCCGCGCAAGAAGCGCGTGGTGATGTGCCACGGCACCTTCGACATCGTGCATCCCGGCCATATCCGCCACCTGCTCTACGCGCGCGAGAAGGGCGACGTGCTGGTGGTCAGCGTCACCTGCGACGAGCACATCCTGAAGGCCAATTACCGCCCGCACGTGCCCGAGGGCCTGCGGGCGATGAACCTGGCGGCGCTGGAGATGGTCGACCACGTGGTGATCGACCGCAACGCGACGCCGATCGAGAACATCCGCCTGATCCAGCCCGATTTCTTCGTCAAGGGCTACGAGTACGGCGCCGGCCCGCTGCCGCCCAAGACGCAGGAGGAGAAGGACACCGTCGAAAGCTACGGCGGCGAGATCATCTTCACGCCGGGCGACGTGGTGTTCTCCTCCTCGGCGATCATCGAGAGCAAGCTGCCCGACCTCTCGGTCGAGAAGCTGGCGCTGCTGATGCGCGCCGAGCACGTCACCTTCGCCGATCTGCGCAAGGCGCTCGCCGATGCCGCGGGCAAGAAGGTCCATGTCGTCGGTGACACCATTGTCGACACGCTGACCCACACCGAGCTGATCGGCGCCAACGCCAAGACGCCGACCTTCTCGGTGCGCTACGCCGGCAAGACGGATTTCGTCGGCGGCGCGGGCATCGTCGCCAAGCACCTGCGCGCCGCCGGCGCCGAGGTCACGTTCACCACCGTGCTGGGCGACGACGCGCTGAAGGACTTCGTGCTCGACGACCTGAAAGGCGCGGGCGTCACCGTCAACGCCATCGTCGATCGCACGCGGCCGACCACCAACAAGAACGCCTTCGTCGCCGACGGCTACCGCCTGCTGAAAGTCGACACGCTCGACAACCGCTCGATCTCCGATCGTGTGCTGGCGCGCATGGTCGAGAAGGTCCACGGCGTGAAGACCGATGCCGTCGTGTTCAGCGATTTCCGCCACGGCATCTTCAATCGCGGCACGATCCCGGCGCTGATCGAGGCGATCCCCGCGGGCACCTTCCGCGTCGGCGACAGCCAGGTCGCCAGCCGCTGGGGCAACATCCTGGACTTCAGGGATTTCGACCTGATCACGCCCAACGAGAAGGAAGCGCGCTTCGCGCTCGCCGACCAGGATTCAGTGGTGCGGCCGCTGGGCTCGCGGCTCTACCGCGAGGCCGGCTGCAAGGTGCTGATGCTGAAGCTGGGCGCGCGCGGCATGATGACCTTCCGCGGCGAGGTCGAGGCGCCCAGCGAGCGCGCGCAGTTCTTCGTGCTCGACAGCTTCGTCGACGTGGTCGCCGACGCCGTGGGCACCGGCGATGCGCTGCTGGCCTACGCTACCCTGGCGCTGAAGGTCACCGGCAATTCGGTGATCGCCTCGATCCTGGGCTCGGTCGCCGCCGCCGTGGAGTGCGAGTACGACGGCAACATCCCGGTCACGCCCGACGCGGTGCTGGCCAAGCTCGCCACGCTCGAAACCCGCGCGGAGATCTGAGGCGGCCATGCGCGTCGTCGTCGTCGGCATGGGCGTGCAGGGCGCCAAGCGGCAGGCCGCTGCCGGACGCGACGCCGTGGCGACGGTCGACCCGGTGCGGCCGGCCGACTATCGCCGCCTCGCTGACGTGCCGCCGGATTCCTACGACGCCGCCCTGCTCTGCGTCCCCGACGAGCCGAAGCTTGCGCTGATGATGGACCTCGTGCAGCGCGGCAAGCATCTGCTGGTCGAGAAGCCGGTGCTGGGCGAGCCCGCTTCGATCCAGCGCGTGATCGACGCCGCGTCAGCCACGGGCGCGGTCTGCTACACCGCATATAACCACCGCTTCGAGCCGCATTTCGTGCGCATGAAGGCGCTGATCGACAGCGGCGCGCTGGGCCGTCTCTATTCGGTGCGCCTGTTCTACGGCAACGGCACGGCGCGCCTGGTTCGCGAATCGGCGTGGCGCGACACCGGCAGCGGCGTGCTGGCCGATCTCGGCTCGCACCTGCTCGACACCATCCATTTCTGACTGGGCGAGCCCGATGCGCCGTTCTCGCTGACCATGATGAACCGCTTCGAGAACCGCAGTCCCGACCACGTGGTGCTGACCAGTGCCGGTCGCGTCGCGATCCAGTTCGAGATGACGATGCTGAGCTGGCGCAACCATTTCACCTGCGACGTGCTGGCCGAGCATGGCAGCGCGCATATCGAGAGCCTGTGCAAATGGGGTCCCTCGACCTTCCGCCACCGCCAGCGGGTGCTGCCCGCCGGCCGGCCGCCGGAAGAGTCCGTGACCCTGGTGCAGGACGACCCCACCTGGACGGCGGAATACGCGCACTTCAAGGCGCTGTGCCGCAGTGGTGGACCAGGCAACCTGAAAAATGACCTCTGGATCAGTGCAACGCTGCGGTCGATGGAGGCCTGATTTGAGCGACCAGCCGCCCAAGACCAGGGAGCCACAGTACGATCTGCTGTTCAAGGTCAAGGAGACCCACGGCGTCGCGCGCTTCGGGCTCATGGCCAACGAATCGTGGAGCCAGGACCCCAAGCGCACCGTGTTCACGCTGGCGCGTTACAAGTTCGTCGCCAAGCTGCTGGCCGGCCGCCGGAACGTGCTGGAGGTCGGCTGCGCCGACGCCTTCGCCACCCGCATCGTGCAGCAGGCGGTGGGCAAGATGACCGCGGTCGATTTCGATCCGGTCTTCATCGCCGACGTGCACGAGCGTGCCGACCCGCACTGGCCGCTCGCCGCCTTCGTACACGACATGCTGCAGGGTCCGGTCCCCGGCCAATTTGACGCGGCCTACGCGCTCGACGTGCTGGAGCATATCGAGCCGGCCGACGAGGCCGCGTTCCTGAAGAACTTCTGTGCCTCGCTGACGCCGACCGGCATCGCCATCCTCGGCATGCCGTCGCTCGAGTCACAGGCCTATGCCTCGCCGCAGAGCAAGGCCGGCCATGTCAACTGCAAGACGGGCGAGGACTTCAGGCGGGTGATGGAGCAGCACTTCCACACCGTCTTCGTCTTCTCGATGAACGACGAAGTGGTGCACACCGGCTATTACCCGATGGCGCACTATCTCCTCGCGGTCTGCTCGCACCTCAAGGATTTCAGTACGGCCCCTTGAACGAGGGGTCCGGCACGTCCTTCCACTTCCGCGGATCGCTGTCATCAGGCGGCAGCTCGCGCGTCGAACCCAGGCTCTTCAACGCCGCGGCAGCGATGTCGCGCGCCAGCGGATAGTAGAGATCGGCCAGCGCCGGTGTCGTGGGCGTGGGGATATGCGGCAAGCCGACACGCAGCGGTGCGGCCTTCAGCACGCCGAAGGCTCGCTCCGTCACCGCGGCGATCACCTCGGCGCCGACACCGAAGAACTCGTGGCCGGTGTCCGACACGACCAGACGGCCCGTACGCCCGACCGACTCACAGAGCGTCGCCGTGTCGATCGGCGCCACCGAACGCAGGTCGATGACCTCGGCATCGACACCGATCTGCGCCAGCAGATCGGCCGCCTTCAGGCTCTCCAGCGTCATGTACGAGGTGGCAGCGAGCGTGATGTCGCGGCCTTTGCGCAGGACAGCGGCCTTGTCGAGCGCAACCTCGTACGGCGCCTCGGACACCGGACCGGCGACATTGTAGAGCCAGCGGTGCTCCAGCACGATCACCGGCGAGTCGTCGCGCGACGCGGCGATCAGCATGCCCTTGGCGTCGTGCGGCGTGGTCGGCATCACGACCTTCAGGCCGGGTACATGCGCGAACCATGCCTGCAGCGATTGCGAATGCTGCGGCCCCTGACCCCAGCCGCGGCCAATGATCATGCGCACCGTCAACGGCGCCTTGAGCTTGCCGCCGTACATGTAGTGCCACTTCGCCGCCTGGTTCACCAACGGCTCCATCGAGAGCACGGCGAAATCCACGCGCATGTGCACGATGATCGGCCGCCGGCCGGTCAGCGCCAGGCCCAGCGCGATGCCGGTCATCGCGTTCTCCGACGACGGCATGTCGAAGACGCGATGCTTGCCGAATTCCTCCTGCAGGCCCCTGGTGGTGCCGAACACCCCGGTCGGGCCAGGCACGCCCAGACCCATGACGCAGCTGCCCGGATCGGTCGCGAGCAGCTGCGCATGCGCCTCGCGCACCGCCTCGAAATAGCGCAACTGACGCATCATCGGCGCTTCGCTCACGACGGGTACACGAAGCGCGCCAGCGCGTCCGGCGCAGGAAACGGGCTCGCCTTGGCGAAGGCAACCGCCTCGTCGATCTCGCTGGCGATCGCCGTGGACATCGCCTTGTCCGCCGGCGCCGACAGCTCTCCGGCGGCGGTGAGCCTGTCGCGGTAGGTGCGCACGGGATCACGCGCCTGCCAGGCGGCGAACTCCTCCTCGCTGCGATACTTCAGCTCGAGATCGCCGTTGGGACCGCAATGCTCGCGCCAGCGGTAGGTTGCGAGCTCGATCAGGCTCGGTCCCTCGCCCCTGCGGGCGTGCGCGACCGCCTGCGCGGCGAGATCGTGGACGACATCGGCGTCGTTGCCGTCACCGTGCAGCGGCAGCAGGCCGTGCGCCGGCGCCAGCGCATGGATCGGCCGGTCAGGCTGACGGATGTCGAGCGCGGAATGCACCGAGTAGAGATTGTTCTCGCACACGAACACGACCGGCAGGCGGTGCGTGCCGGCGAAGTTCAGCGCTTCGTGGAAAGTACCTTCTTCGGTGGCACCGTCGCCGAAATAGATCACGATCACCTGGTCGCGCCCGTCGAGGCGCGCCGCCCAGGCGGCGCCGACGCCGACCGAGATGGTGCTGGCGAGGATCGGCGCGGAGCCCATGAAGCCGCAATCGAGGTCGATCAGGTGCTGGCTGCCGCCCTTGCCCGCGGCGCAGCCGGTCTCGCGGCCATAGAGCTCGGCCAGCATGGCCTTCAGGTCGCCGCCCTTGGCGAGGTAATGGGCGTGGCTGCGATGGCCGCTGAAGACGAGATCTGCGCGCTTGAGATGCGCCGAGACGCCGACCGGCGGCGCTTCCTGGCCGATCGACAGATGGGTCGGGCAGCGCATCTCCTGCTCGGCATAGAGATCGCCGATGCGCTCCTCCACCAGGCGGATGCGCAGCATCTGGCGGTAGAGATCGAGACGGGTGTTGTCGGGCATCAGGCGCGCATCACGTAGTCGGTGGGCCAGTCCTTGAGCTGGTCGAAGTACTTTCGACCCCAGGCCACCATCTCGGCCAGGCCCTCGTCCCAGCCGATGAGCGGCTCCCAGCCGGTATCGGTCTTGATGCGCGTGCTGTCGAGCCAGTAGCGGCTGTCCTGCCCGAGGCGGTCCTCGGTGACCTCGGCCAGCTTCTCGAACGGGATGCCCAGCGCCTTGGCGGTGCGCTCGACGACCTCGCGGATCGAGGTCGGGTCCTTCGGCCCGGCATTGTAGATCACGCCCAGCGGCGCCTTCTCGGCCACCAGCTGAATCGCGCGGCCGAGGTCGCGCGCGTGGATGTACGACTTCTCCGCCTTGCCGCCGCCATGCAGCGGCAGCTTCTCGCCCTTCAGCCCCATCACCACGGTCTTCGGCACCACGCGGTGCAGAAGCTGGCCCGGGCAATAGGCGTTCGACGGACGGATCACGTTCAACGGGAACTTCAGGAAGCGGAACACCGACACGAGGTACATGTCGAAGGCGACCTTCGACGCCGCGTAGGGCGAGGACGGCTTGATCGGCGTCTCCTCGTCGGCCGGCTTGTCGACCGAGCCGTACATCTCCGAGGTGCCGATATGGATGAAGCGCTCGAGGTAATCGCGCTTCATCAGCTCCTCGCAAAGCCGCGCCAGCGCCATGCTGTTGGTCTCGAAGAAGCGCCAGGAGTTCTTCCAGCTCACCGCGCCCTCGCCCTGCGCGGCATAGTTCACGATGATCTCCGGCCGCTCCTTGTCGAGCAGTTCGAGCAGCAGGTCGAGCTCATGCGTGACGTGGCGGGCGTGGTATTCGAAGCCCTTGCGCTCCTCGATCCCCAGCGAGAAG
>CAYNOF010000626.1:0-4891 GCA_964398335.1 uncultured Rhizobiaceae bacterium | reverse complement strand
TCGCGACGCGCCTTCGTGCGCCGCCTGGCGGCGGTCGGCTTCGGTGCGCCGCTGGCGGTCCAGCTGCTGGCGCATGGCGGCGTGGCCATGGCCCAGACGCGGGCCGCGGTCTACAAGCCGACCAAGCGCGGCGGCGGCGGCGTGCTGAAGATCCTGTGGTGGCAGGCGCCCACCCTGCTCAACCCGCATTTCGCGGTAGGCACCAAGGACCAGGACGGCTCGCGCCTGTTCTACGAGCCGCTGGCGGCGTGGGACTCCGACGGCAATCTCAGGCCGATCCTCGCCGCGTCGCTTCCCAGCCGCGAGGACGGCACGCTGGCGGCCGACGGCAAGTCGGTGACCTGGAAGCTCAAGCAGGGCGTGACCTGGCACGACGGCAAGCCGTTCACCGCCGACGATTGCGTCTTCACCTGGTCCTACGCGCGCGATCCCGCGACCGCGGCGGTGAGCAACGGCAGCTACAAGAACATCGAGGTCGAGAAGCTTGACGACCACACGGTGAAGGTCAAGTTCATGGAGCCCACGCCGTTCTGGGCCGACGCCTTTGTCGGCTGGTCGGGCTGCGTCATTCCCAGGCATCTGTTCGCCGACTACGCCGGCGCGAAGTCGCGCGAGTCGCCGACCAACCTCAAGCCGGTCGGCACCGGGCCGTACCTGTTCAAGGAGTTCAAGCCGGGCGACTTCGTCTCCGGCGTGATCAACCCGAACTACCACCAGCCCAACCGGCCGTATTTCGATTCGATCGAGATGAAGGGCGGCGGCGACGCGGTGTCGGCGGCGCGCGCCGTGCTGCAGACCGGCGAGTTCGACTTCGCCTGGAACCTGCAGGTCGAGGATGACGTGCTCCTGCGCCTGGAAAAGGGCGGCAAGGGCAAGGTCGTGCTGTCGGAGAGCGGCGGCATCGAGCGCATCCAGCTCAACACTTGCGATCCATGGACCGAGGTCGACGGCGAACGCGCCAGCCTCAAGACCAGGCACCCGACCCTGACCGATCCGGCGGTGCGCCAGGCGCTCGGCCTGCTGATCGACCGCGCGTCGGTCGAGAAGCACATCTATGGCCGCACCGGCGTGGCGACGCCCAACATGATCAACAACCCGCAGCGCTTCCGCTCCAAGACCGCGACCTACGAGTTCAGCGTCGACAAGGCCAACGACGTCCTCGAGAAGGCCGGCTGGGTGAAGGGCGCCGACGGCATCCGCGGCAAGGACGGCAAGAAGCTGAAATTCGTCTACCAGACCTCGATCAACCAGCCGCGCCAGAAGACGCAGGCGATCGTCAAGCAGGCCTGCCAGAAGGCCGGCCTCGACATCGAGATCAAGGCGGTGACGGCCTCGGTGTTCTTCTCGTCGGACGTGGCGAACCCCGACACCTACACCAAGTTCTACGCCGACCTGCAGATGTACAACACCAACACCGGCATCGACCCCGAGCGCTTCCTGCGCTGCGGCCTGTCGGTCGAGGCGACGACCAGGGAGAACAAGTGGCAGGGCCGCAACCCGATGCGCTGGTCGAACAAGGAGTACGACGAGACCTACAAGGCGGCCACCGTCGAGCTCGATCCGATCAAGCGCGCGGCGCTGCTGATCAAGCTCAACGACCTGCTGGTCACCAACCAGGTCGAGATCCCCGTCGTCGCGCGCCTGGGCGCCACCGCCGTGACGCATGGCCTGATGTGCGAGACCGGCGGCTGGGACAACAACACCTGGGATCTCGCGAACTGGTACAAGGAGGCGTGACGCCTCAGTCGGCCGCCGCCGCCGCGCGTGCGGCGCGGAAGGCGGGGATCACCTCCCTGGCGAAGCGGTCGAGCTGTTCCAGCGCCATCGGCAGCGGCGTGCCCAGCGGCATGGCGCAGCTGATGCGATCGAGGGCGGGGTAGCGGGCTTCGACCGCCTTGAGCTGCTCGATGATGTCGGCGGGCGTGCCGGCGAGGAAGCCGCCGGCCTTCACCGCGTCCTCGATGCGCGGCAGCCTGGTGTTGGGCACCAGGGCCGGATTGCGCATCGCCGCGATCTGCTCGTCGGTGATCGCGCGCACCAGGCGCAGCTCGCCGAACATCTTCATGTTCTCCTCGTAGTACTTGCCGGCGACCTTCATCGCCGCCTCGCGGCTCTCGGCGATGTGGAACTGGAAGCCCAGCGACAGCCGCTCGCCCAGCGCGATCTGCCGGCCGCGCCGCGCGTAGGCGGCCTGGAAGCCCTTCATGTGCCGCTCGACCGCGCCGCCCTCGGCCGAGCCGCCGCCGATCACGCCGCAGATGCCGTGCTTGGCCATGAAGTCGAAGGCGCGGTCCGAGCCGCTCTGGATCGGCTGCCAGCACTCCACCGGCAGGCGCAGCGGCCGCGGCACCAGGGTGATCTCCTTCAGGGTGTAGCCGCGATACGGCACCGCGGGCGGGATGGTGAAGAAGCGGCCCTTGTGCGCGAAGCGCTCCTCGTTGAACGCCTGGAAGATGACGTCGACGCCCTCCTCGAACATCTCGCGGTTGGCGTCCTGGTCGGTGAGCGGCGAGCCGAACGTCTCGACCTCGCGCGTGTGGTAGCCGCGGCCGACGCCGAAGATCACGCGCCCGCCGCTCAATATGTCGGCCATGGCGTAATCCTCGGCCAGGCGCAGCGGATGCCACATCGGCACGATGTTGAAGCCGCAGCCGATGCGCAGGTTCCTGGTCACGTTGACCAGGTGCATCGCCATCATCAGCAGGTTGGGGATGCATTCGGTCCCCTCGGGCTGGAAATGGTGCTCGGCCATCCAGAACGTGTCGTAGCCCAGCCCGTCCATCGTCTTCGCGTAGGCCACGGCGTTGTGCAGCACGTCGGCGAGCTGCTGGTTGGTGTAGCGGCGATCGTTGACCGGCGTGCCGAGATAGCCGCAATTCTCCATGTCGACGGTGCCGACATAGGAGCTGTCGAACTTGGTGATCATGGGTGGTTCCTCCGTTCTCCTGCCTTCCCCGCTGGCCGGGAGGGCAGCGTTGACTAGTCCAGAAATCCCTCGATCCGTGCCGTCTTGAACGCCGGGCGCGCCTGGATGCGTTGCCACCAGTCGTGCACGCGCGGGTGCTTCGCGGCCGTCATCTCCTGCGGCGCGATCTCCTCGTCGATGCGCTTGATGAACGGCACGACGGCGATGTCGGCGATCGAGTAGCGCCCGCCGACCAGCCAGGAGCCGTTCGCAGCCAGCATCTCCTCCATGCGGTCGAGCAGCGCCGTCAGCTTGCGCCGCGCCTCGTCCTGCTCTTCCTCGGTGTAGGGCTTGCGCGCCGCGCGCAGCCAGGCCTCCTGGCGCTCCTTGCTGGGGATGCTCCTGAGCTTCTCGGCCAGCTCGGCATCGCTCCACTGCGAGGCGACCTTGGCGATGCCGTGCTTCCAGTTGAAGATGATCAGGTTCCCGATCAGCCCGTCGACATGGCGGATCCAGTTGCGCATCGTCGCGCGGTCATAGGCGCCGTCGGGCCTGAGCGGCGGGTCGGGGATCGTCTCGTCGAGGTACTCGCAGATCGTGCCGCTCTCGTAGAGCGCGCGGCCGTCCGCCAGCACCAGGAGCGGGATCACGCCGTTGGGATTCTTCTTCAGGTACTCCGGCGTGTGGTGCTCGCCCGCCGCGAGGTTGACCAGCACGCTCTCGAACGCCACGCCCTTCTCCGCCAGGCACAGCCGCACCCGCCGCGAGGCGCTCGACTTCCAGGCGTGATGCAACACCGGCAACGCCATCCACGCGTCTCCTTTTTCCCCGGAGATACGCTAGCACGCTTCCCGAGCCCCCTGTCATTCCGAGCGCGGCGAGGCCTGGTCATGCCGGGAATGCCGGCTGCGCCCCTGAACCGTTCCGGCGCGCGTTGACGCCTGGATTCAGTGGAAGCCGAACTTGGTGCGCAGGCGCTGACGCGCCAGTTCGTCGATCAGGTCGAGATTGTAGAGATGCTCGATCAGCGCCGTCTCGTTGACGCGAAGGCTATCGGCGAACGCCACGAAGCCGGCCTTCTCGGCGACGAGCCGGTCCTGCCAGCCTTTCACGACCAGAGCCCGGGGCATCAGGAAGTACGCGGCGAAAGCGTTGGCGCGCCGCTCGATGCCCGGCGCGACCCAGCGTCCGCTGACATGCGTGACGCGCCGCGCTCGCGAGCGGTCGTACAGGACGTGGCAGAGCTCGTGCGCCAGGGTGAAGCGCTTGCCGTACTCGCCGTCGTTGAACGGGCTGGTGGTGTTGATCAGGATCGTGGGCGTGACCTTGCCGCCGGCAAGTGCGACGCCGCGGATGCTGTCGGTGTCCAGCGCCTGCTCCAGCACATCCACGCCCAGGCGGGCGACGATGGCGCGGACGTCGATCCAGTCATGCTCGCCGGGCAGTCCCAGGTATTCGAGGAACTCCTCGGCAAAGGCGTAGGCGTCCTCGTGCGGCACGCCCAGCCTGGTGTCCGTGTTGCCCTCGACGAGCGCGCGAAGCTCGACGCTGTCGTGGCCCGGCATGCGCTCGGCCAGCAGCGCGCACAGCCGACCGACATCGGACTCGCCCAATTGCGGGCTGACGCCGCCGAACATCGCGACGGCAGGCGAAAGCTCGCGCACATAGGGGCGCTGCGGCGTCACGTCCTCGGCCATCAGCTCCGGCCTGCCGATACGCGCCAGCGACTCCTTCACCAGCTCCAGGATGCGGGTGTCGACATAGGCGCTGTCGAGCGCCGCGCGGCCCATCGCCGGGATCGCCGCGATCATCCCGGCCAGCGACTGCCAGGATTGCCGGTCATGATCGTCGAGTTCGGGCGGCGGATTCGCCGCGACCCATTGCAGCGCCGCCCACAGCGGCCCGGCGACATCGTCGAGCGTCAGCCGCGCCACGCCCGGCTCGATGGCGAAGGCGAAGCCATCCGGCGCGAACAGCGGCGCTTCG
>CAYNOF010000625.1:0-2465 GCA_964398335.1 uncultured Rhizobiaceae bacterium | reverse complement strand
CCGCCGCCGCCGCGCGGGCCGCCGAAGCCGCCACCGCCGCCACGCGGGCCGCGGTCGAAGCCACCGCCGCCACCGCCCCGCGGTCCGCCGGGAGCCCGCTCTACCGCCGGCCGTACCGCGATGGCACGACCACCCAACTGGGATCCATCCAGCGCCGTCATGGCGTTGGCGCCCGCCTCGTCGGCGGCCATTTCGACGAACGCGAAACCCCGGCTGCGGCCGGTTTCGCGATCCATCACGATTTTCGCAGATACGACTTCGCCGTAGGGCGAGAAGATCTCTGTAAGCTGCTCGTTGCTGCAGGTGTAGGGCAGGTTGCCTACGAAAAGTTTACGACTCATTCCACTTGGGCTCGTTAGACGGGATTGACGGAGAAACGGTCGGGTGCGCCACCAGGGTCCCGATTCGCCCGCGCGAATCGGTGTCGGACAGGGAAGACTGGCTCTCGCTCAAACAGGACGATTCCGAGGCAACAACCGAAACGAGTGCGCATGTGCCGGCCGGACTCGCTCTCCTAAGTCCGCCGGACGTCACGCCACCAAATCCAGTATGGCCCGGACAGGTCGCAAAGTCCACCAGCCGTGCCGCCGATTCCCGGCCCAAAGGGGGTCATAAGTGGCGGAATTAACGCAGAATCACAGATGATTTGCGATCTGAAGATCGGCTGTACACACGCAAGCTAACGCGACCTCGCCAGTCCCGCCGTTTCCGCATGACGCGGCGGCGGTTCGCCGTGCTATCGATTCGGCCCTGATCAAACCATGGAAATCGGGGTCGCCGTCATGTCCGCCACCGCTTCGTCGTCCAACGGCCTGGTCCGCCGCACCGGCGGCCAGGTCCTGATCGACCAGCTGCGCATCCACGGCGTCGACCACATCTTCGGCGTGCCCGGCGAGAGCTACCTGGCGGCGCTGAACGCGCTCTACGACCAGCGCAACGCCATCAAGTTCGTGATCTGCCGCCAGGAAGGCGGGGCGGCCAACATGGCCGAAGCCTACGGCAAGCTTACCGGCAAGCCGGGCATCTGCTTCGTCACCCGCGGCCCGGGCGCCACCAACGCCAGCATCGGCGTGCACACCGCCTTCCAGGACAGCACGCCGATGGTGGTGCTGGTCGGCCAGGTGGCGCGCGATCAGGAGGAGCGCGAGGCGTTCCAGGAGATCGACTACCGCCGCATGTTCGGGCCGCTGACCAAGTGGTCGGCGCAGATCGAGGACGCGCGGCGCATCCCCGAGCTGGTGAGCCAGGCCTTCCATCGCGCGGTCTCGGGCCGGCCGGGCCCGGTGCTGCTGGCGCTGCCCGAGGACATGCTGACCGACGAGGTCGAGGTTCCTGACGCGCGGCAGTACTCGGTCGTGCGCAGCGCGCCGGCGGCGGAGGACATGGAGAAGCTGCGCGGCATGCTCGAGAAGGCGCAGCGCCCGGTGATCATGCTGGGCGGGGGCGGCTGGACCAAGCAGGCTTGCGACGACATCCGCGCCTTCGCTGAAGCCAACAAGCTGCCGGTAACGACGGCGTTCCGGAACGCCGACCTGATCGACAATCGGCACCCCCAGTACATCGGCAACATCGGCCTCGGCTCGGAGCCGGCGCTCAGCAGGCGCATCAAGGACTCCGACCTCGTGATCGCCGTCGGCCCGCGGCTGGGCGAGATCACCAGCGCGGGCTACACGCTGTTCGACATCCCGGTGCCGAGACAGCCGCTGGTGCATGTCCATGGCGGTGCCGAGGAGTTGGGCCGAGTCTATGAGGCCACGCTGATGATCAACTCCGGCATGGCCAACTTCGCCAAGGCGGCCAAGGCGCTGAAGCCGGTGGCCAACACGCCGTGGGCCGCCGATGTCGCCAAGGCGCATCAGGAATATCTCGACACCACGAAGCCGACCGGCTCGGTGGGGGACGTCGATCTCGGCGAGATCGTTGCCTGGCTCAACAAGCGGCTGCCCGACGATGCACTGGTTTGCAATGGTGCCGGCAACTATGCCGGCTGGGTGCATCGCTTCTTCCAGTATCGCGGCATCCGCACCCAGCTCGCACCGACCAGCGGCGCGATGGGCTACGGCGTGCCGGCGGCGGTGGCGGCCAAGATCGTCGAGCCGCGCCGCGTCGTCGTCGCCTTCGCCGGCGACGGCTGCTTCCTGATGAGCGGCCAGGAATTCGCCACCGCGCTGCAGTTCGGCGCCAACCTGGTGATCGTCGTCGTCGACAACGGCCAGTACGGCACCATCCGCATGCATCAGGAGCGTGAGTATGGCGGTCGCGGCCATGGCGTGGAGCTGCGCAACCCCGACTTCGCCGCCTACGCACGCGCCTTCGGCGGCCACGGCGAGACGGTGGAGAAGACCGCGGACTTCGGACCGGCCTTCGAGCGTGCGCTTACCGCTGGCAAGCCAGCGATCATCCACGTCAAGACCGACGCCGAGGCGCTGACCTCGCGTATCACGTTGACGCAGCTGCGCGAGCAG
>CAYNOF010000624.1:0-5939 GCA_964398335.1 uncultured Rhizobiaceae bacterium | reverse complement strand
CCACTCAACGCGCGGCCGTCGCTGCTGTACATTTCGCACATGCACACAAGCTTCATGCCCCGAGAAGTAACCGTGAAGCGGCCCAGCGGCGAGCGGAGCTTCCGGATCGTCTACGAATTCGCGCCCGTGGGTTACCAGCAGGGTGCCGACGGTCTCACGGCGCCGAGCGGTGCCGTGCTCACCGGCGCCTGGACCGCCTATCCGCAGGACAGCGGCGATCCAATCATCGAGGGCATCGGCTTCTTCACCAGCCATATTGCGATCGCCATCGAGGCGGAGCTGGCGGCCACCGAGCCCCTCGCGGCCTGAGGGCCGCTACTTCGAATCAAGAACCTCGCGCACGCGTTCGGCCAGCCGCCGTCGGCGGAACGGCTTGGCGATCCACGCATCGCCTTCGGCCGACTCGCCGCTGTCGCGCATGGCGCCCTCGCGATAGCCGGAGCAGAACAGCACCTTCAGGCCGGGCCGCAACTCGCGGCCGTGCTGCGCCAGCTCGATGCCGCTCATGCCGGGCATCACCACGTCGGTGAACAGCAGGTCGATCGTGACGTCGCTCTGCAGGATGTCCAGCGCGCCGCCGGCTTCTTCGGCGATCAGCGTGTGGTAGCCGAGGCTGTTGAGCATGGCGACGGCGATATTGCGCACGTCGGCCTGGTCCTCGACGATCAGGATCGTCTCATTGCCCTTGGGCAGGGCGGCGATGGCGTTGACGGCCTGGGTCGAGGCTTGGGCGCGGCTGCGCGGGAACAGCAGCCTGAGCGTCGTGCCGTGGCCGACGGTGCTGCTGATGTCGAGCTGGCCGCCCGACTGCTTGACGAAGCCGTAGACCATGCTGAGGCCCAGCCCGGTGCCCTTGCCGGGCTCCTTGGTCGTGAAGAAGGGCTCCAGCACGCGGTCGAGGACCTCCGGCGGCATGCCGGTGCCGGTGTCGCCGACGCTCACCATCACGTAGTCGCCGGGCTGCACGCCGGCCTTGGCCGCCTCCACGCCGATCGTGACGTTGTCCGATTCGAGAGTGAGCGAACCGCCGCCGGGCATGGCGTCGCGGGCGTTGACGCACAGATTGATGATCGCCGATTCGAACTGCGCCGGATCGACGCGCGTGACCCACAGATCGGGCTTCAGGTTGGTGCGCATCTCGATGTGCTCGCCGAGGGTGCGCGCCAGCATGCCGGCGAGGCCCGAGATCGCCGCGTTCATGTCGAGGTCGGTCGGCTCCAGCATCTGCTGGCGCGAGAAGGCCAGCAGCCGGTGCGTCAGCTCCGAGCCGCGCAGCGCAGCGCGCTGCACCACGGCGAGCGCCTGGCTCAGCGTCTCGTGGCCGCTGACCTCGTCCTCGATCAGCTCGACATTGCCGAGGATGACCATCAGCAGGTTGTTGAAGTCGTGGGCGATGCCGCCGGTGAGCTGGCCGACGGCTTCCATCTTCTGCGCCTGGCGCAGCTGGCGCTCCAGCGCCTTCTGCTCGCGCACGTCGATGACGACGGCGAGGATGCCGGTGATCGCGCCGGCCTCGTCCTTCTCGGCGACCAATGAGAGCAGCGCATCGATCGGCCGGCCGCCATTGGCCAGCAGCTTGATCTCGACGTCGCGAACCTGCCCGGTCCTGGTCAGCTGCGGCAGGATCTCGCTCTTCCAGGCGAGCCGCGTGGCCTCGAGCATGAACTCGCTCGCCTGCCGGCCGATCGCGTGCTCGCGGGTGTGGCCCAGGGTGGCGCACCACTGGTCGCTCACCGTCGTCAGCCGATGGTCCGCATCGGTCGAGTACATCATGACCGGCGCGCGGTTGTAGAGCAGGCGGTGCTGCCGCTCGCTGTCGCTCAGCGCCTTGCGCGCGGCTTCCCGCTCGGTCACGTCGCGCGTCATGGCGATGACGCTGATGACCTCCTTGCGGTCGTTGCGCACCGGCACCACGGTGCGCGACACCCAGCGCTCCTCGCCCTGCGTGCCGCGAATGTGCTCGATGTGGTCGACGATCGGGCGGCCGGTGCTCGCCACCTCGTTCTCGATCGTCTCGACGCGCTGCGCGCGGGCCTGCGGCCAATAGGAGGACAGGCGCTGACCGACGGCGGTTTCCGGGTTGGTGACACCGATCAGGCGCGCCTTGGCCTGGTTGATCTTCACGAAGCGCCCGTCGAGATCCTTGAAGCTCACCGCATCGGGCAGCGAGTCCATCAGGTCTCCCAGCAGGGCGCGTTCCTCGACCAGGGTGCGGGTGATCTCGTAGTGCTCGATCGCCTTGTGCACCATCACCGCGAGGTGGTTGGGATCCCATGGCTTGGAGATATAGGCGAAGATCTTGCCGTCGTTGATGGCGCGGACCACGGCGTTGATGTCGGCGAAGCCGGTAATCAGCATGCGCGAGGCCGAGGAGACCGACTGCGCCCTGGCGAGAAACTCGTCGCCGGTCATGTCGGGCATGCGCTGGTCGGAGATGACCAGGGCGATGTCGGGCTCGTTGCGCAGCACCTCCAGCGCCTTCACCGGCGAGGTCTGCGAGAACACGGTGTACTCGTCCTCGAGCTGGTCCTTGAGCGCCATCAGGATCATCGGCTCGTCGTCGACCAGCAGCACGGAGTTCGGCGCGGCCTTCTTAAGCAGCATTGGAGGTCTCCTCCAGGTCGAGCGGTAGGCTGACGGTGAACTCCGCTCCGCCTCCTGCCCTGTCGCCGATCGCGATCCTGCCGCGATGCGTCTGGATGATCCGGTAGGCGATCGCCAGGCCCAGGCCCACGCCGACACCAACCGGCTTCGTGGTGAAGAAGGGCTCGAAAATGCGGTCCCTCAAATGAACGGGTACGCCCGGACCGTTGTCGGCGACCACGATGCGGAAGGCATCCGTCGCACGCTCGGTCGTGATCCAGATCGTGCCGTCGCCGTCGACGGCGTCTATGGCGTTACTAACGAGATTCATGACCACTTGGTTCAATGGCGCGGGATAGCACGCGATGGAATTGTCGTCTGCATAGGCGATTTCCGTGTGCACTGAACCGCGGCGCAGGCGATGCCGCAGCATGGCCAGAACCGAGTCGATGCTCTCGCGGACATCGATCCGCTTGAATTCGCCCTCGTCCAGCCGCGAGAAGGTCCGCAGCTTCAGCACCAGATCCTTCACCCGATCCAGCCCCTGGCGCGCTTCGCGGAGCCGCGTGCGGGCCTTGTCCATGCTGGCCTGCGCCCGCTGCGGCATCGGTTGCGTGGCGTTGGCGACGATCTCGAGATTGCGGCCGATCGTGTCGAGATGGCTCATGACGAAGGCGATCGGGTTGTTGACCTCGTGCGCGATGCCGGCGACGAGCTCGCCCAGCGAGGCCATCTTGGCCGACTGGATGAGCTGCGCATGCGCCTCGCGTAGCTCGCGGCTGCGTGCCTCCAGCGCCTCGGATATCTCGGCGCGCCGCTCCGCCGCCTGCCGCTCGGCGCGCTCGCGCACGACCTCGAGCTCCTTGGTGCGGAACTCGTCGCCGATGCGCTCCTGCTCGTCGCGCTGCGTCTTGCGCCGCAGCAAAGCGCGGATGCGCGCGCGCAGGATGGCGATGTCGGTCGACTTGTTGATGAAGTCGTCGACGCCCACCTCGAGCGCACGCATCATGTCTTCCTTCGATTCGTGGCTCGCGACCATCAGGATCGGGAACCACGAGCCGGTGCGCGCGCGCAGCTGGTCGAGCCGCTGGCAGAGCTCGATGCCGCCCATCTCGGGCATCATCAGATCGACGATCAGGCAGTCGCAGCCGTCGCGCCCGAGATGGCTGAGCGCCTGCTGCGCGCCCTCGAACGGGATGACCTGGTAGCCGTCGGCCTCGAGCTGCTGGCGGGCGAACTCGAGGAAGGTCGGGCTGTCGTCGACCACGACGACGCGCTGGCGCTGGAAGAACTGGCCCGGCGCATGCGGCCGCGCCAGGCGGCGCTGATTGCGCAGCAGGGCGTGGATGCGCGCCATCAGCGCGTCGCTGTCGGTCGATTTCGGCAGATGATCGTCGGCGCCGCTCTCCAGGCCCTGATGTTCGACGATGCCTTGGACGTCGTCGGTCAGGATCAGGATCATGATGTCGCTGGTCGCCGGGTTCATGCGGATCTGGCGACACAGCTCGTCGCCGCGCATGCCCGGCAGATGGTAGTCGACGAGCACGAGCTCGGCGCGGTTGCGGCTGAGATGGTCGAGCGCCTCCTCGGCCGAGGCGGCGCGCGCGGCGCTCAGGCCCTCAGCCTCCAGCAGCAGCTGCATCTGCAGGGCCTGGGTGTCGGAATCCTCGACCACGAGGATCTGCGGCGAGCTGGTGGACGTCATGGCGCGGCTCGCGGTGAACGGCCGAGCTGCAGCAGGCGTGGTCCGATCTCGTGCAGGGGCAGCTGCTCGCGCGCGGCGCCCAGCCGTGCGGCGACGGCGGGCATGCCATAGACCACCGCCGTGGATTCGTCCTCGGCGATGGTGTGGCCGCCGGCGCGGCGCATCTCGCCCAGGCCGCTGGCACCATCGTCGCCCATGCCGGTGAGCACCACGCCCAACGCGTGGCGGCCGTAGCTGCGCGCCAGCGACTGCAGCAGCACGGTGCCCGACGGCTTCTGGCTGCTGACCGGCGGTCCCTGCACGAGCTTGAAGCGGCCGCCCTGCATCTCGAGGTGACAATCGGCGGGCGCGACGTACACGACGCCGGGCATGGCGAGCTGGCCATCCTCGGCAAGCACGACCTTGGGCGGCACCGTGTCGTTCAGCCAGGAGACGAATCCTGTCATGAAGGACGGCGTGATGTGCTGCACCAGCACGATCGGCAGCGGATAGTCCGGCCCCAGCGCGGTCAGCAGCTTCACCAGCGCGCTGGGTCCGCCGGTCGAGGCCACCACGCCCAGCACGCGGTAGTCGCCGGCCGGATCGGGCGGCGTGTCCGCCTGGCGCATACGCGCGGCGGGAGTGCGTGGCAGGCCATGGGCGTGGCGCTGCCGGATCACATGCACCTCGCTCATGATCGCCAGCTGGCGGCACAGCCGCTCGGCGAGCGCGACGTACTCGTCCATCGTCGTGGCGACGGGCTTCTCGACAACGGTCACCGCGCCGGCGCTCAGCGCATTCATCGAGATGTTGAAATCGTCGGCATCGACATTGGCCGAGACCACGACGATCGGCGTCGGATGCTCGGCCATGATGCGGCGCGTGGCGTCCAGCCCGTTCATGCCGGGCAGGCGGATATCCAGCGAGATCACGTCGGGCTTCACTTGCGGCAGCACGCGCATCGCTTCCTCGGCGGAGGTCACCGAGGCGGCCACCTCGAGCCGCGAATCGTTGCCGATGATGTGCTCCAGCAGGGTGCGCACCGTGGGCGAGTCCTCGACGATCAGTACCTTCTTCTTCGTTGGCATCGCCGCGCTCCGCCCTAGAGGATCTGCTCGATGGCAGCGAGCAGATCCCGTTGATCGAAGCGCTGCTTGATGATGTAGGCCTGGGCACCCAGGGTCAGGCCCTTCTGCCGGTCGGCGGGATCGTCGCGCGAGGTGACGAGGATCAGGGGAATGGCCTTGAGCTCGGGATCGCTGCGCACCGCGTGCAGCAGCCCGAAGCCGTCCATGCGCGGCATCTCGACGTCGGCGATCACCAGGTCGGCGGGCTTCTGCCTGAGCTGCTCGAGCGCATCCAGCCCGTCGGTGCTCAACCGCACGCGATAGCCGGTGGCCTCGAGGATGCTCTTCTCCAGCGTGCGCGTGGTGATCGAATCGTCGACCACCAGGATCTCCGACACCGCCTGGCGCCGGGTGGCGGGCGCGGCGTCGAAGCTCTCGGCAGGCCCAAGCGCGCCGTCAGCGCGGACCAGGGCGTGGGGATTGAGCAGGAAGGCGGCGCTGCCGTCCCTGAGCACGACGCCGCCATCGGCGAATTGCAGGTTGGCGACCGTCGGCTCGAGGTCGTGCACGAGGACGTCCTCGATCGAGCCGAAGCCGTCGACCAC
>CAYNOF010000623.1:0-7292 GCA_964398335.1 uncultured Rhizobiaceae bacterium | reverse complement strand
GTCGTGGGCGACCTCTTCGGCTCGGGGAAGATGTTCCTGCCCCAGGTCGTGAAGAGCGCGCGGGTCATGAAGAAGGCCGTGGCGCACCTGATCCCCTACATCGAGGCGGAGAAGTCCGAAGGCCAGCGCGCCAAGGGCACGATCGTCATGGCGACGGTCAAGGGCGACGTCCACGACATCGGCAAGAACATCGTCGGCGTGGTCCTGCAGTGCAACAACTTCGAGGTCATCGACCTCGGCGTCATGGTGCCCTACCAGGACATCCTCAAGGCCGCGAACGAGAACAAGGCCGACATCATCGGTCTCTCCGGCCTGATCACGCCCTCGCTCGACGAGATGCAGACCGTGGCCGAGCAGATGACGCGCTCGGACTTCAGGATCCCGCTGCTGATCGGCGGCGCCACGACCTCGAAGGTGCACACCGCGCTGCGCATCGCGCCCAAGTACCAGGGCCCGACCGTGCACGTGCTCGACGCCTCGCGCGCCGTCGGCGTCTGCACCGCGCTGACGTCGGACACGCAGGCCACGGAGTTCGCCTCCAAGGTCGCCGCCGAGTACGAGGCGATCCGCATCGAGCGCGGCGACGGCACGAAGGAAAAGCTGGCCTCGCTGGCCGATGCGCGGGCCAACGCGTTCAAGATCGACTGGTCAACCTACAGCCCGCCCAAGCCGGCCTTCACCGGCACCCGCGTCTTCGCCGAGTATCCGCTGCACGAGCTGGTCGAGCGCATCGACTGGACGCCGTTCTTCCGCGCCTGGGAACTCGCCGGCAACTACCCCGCGATCCTCGAGGACGCGGTCGTCGGCGAGAGCGCGCGCCGTCTCTACAACGACGCCCGCAAGATGCTCGAGCGCATCGTGCGCGAGAAGTGGCTGACCGCGAAGGGCGTGGTCGGCTTCTGGCCCTGCCGCCGCGAGGGCGACGACGTCGTGCTCTTCACTGACGAGAGCCGCACCAAGGAGCTGTCGCGCCTGTTCTTCCTGCGCCAGCAGGTCGAGAAACGCGCCGGCCGCGCCAACATGTGCCTGGCCGATTTCATCTCGCCCGAGGCCGACTGGATCGGCGGCTTCGCCGTCACCGCCGGCCACGGCATCGAGGAGCATCTCGCGCGTTTCAAGGCCGGGCACGACGACTACTCCGACATCCTGCTGAAGGCGCTGGCCGACCGCCTGGCCGAAGCCTTCGCCGAGCGCCTGCACGAGCGCGCGCGCAAGACGCTGTGGGGCTACGCGCCCGACGAGGCGCTCTCCAACGCCGATCTGATCCGCGAGAAGTACCGCGGCATCCGCCCGGCGCCGGGCTACCCCGCCTGCCCCGACCACAGCCAGAAGCCCGAGCTGTTCCGCCTGCTCAACGCCGGCCAGAACGCCGGCATGACGCTCACCGAGAGCTTCGCCATGCTGCCGACCGCGGCGGTGTCCGGCTACTACTTCGCTCACCCGCAGGCGCAGTATTTCGGCGTCGCGCGCATCGGCAGGGACCAGGTCGAGGACTATGCCCGGCGCCGCGGCGTCGAGGTCGACCAAGCCGAACGCTGGCTGCGCCCCAACCTCGGCTATCATTCTTGACGGGATCGCCGGCGTCCCGCCGGCATCTCGCAAGATGCCGGGGGTCCCGGCAGCCGTCGCTTGTCGACGATCGTCGAGTTGGGCTAGGTGCCCGCCGATGGGGATGGAGTCCCCCGACAACCGCCGCAAGGCTGATGACTCCTACCGGACGCTTCGGCGCGGTAGGATTCGATTGTCGAAATCTCCCGCCAGCATTCGGTAGCGATCGGCCCGGCAACCCGGAAAGGGTTGGCTGATGGAATGGTCTCTTGCTGCGTCGGCCGTGGCGGCCGCGTTCCTCGCCTCGTTCGTCGAGGTCGTCGAGGCGTTCACCATCGTGCTCGCGGTCGGCACCGCGCGGGGCTGGCGACCCGCCTTGCTCGGCACGGCCGCGGCCCTGGGCGTGCTCGCGCTGCTGGTCGTGGCGCTCGGCCCGGTGCTCGGCCGCGTGCCGATCCGGCTGATGCAGTTCATCATCGGCGCGCTCTTGCTGCTGTTCGGGATGCGCTGGCTGCGCAAGGCGATCCTGCGCGCCGCCGGCTTCATCGCATTGCACGACGAGGACGCAGCCTTCGCGGCGGAGACCGCGCAGATCGAGAGGGACGCGCGCCGGCGCCGCGAAAGCGCCGACTGGATCGCCGGCCTCGCCGCCTTCAAGGCGGTGATGCTCGAGGGGATCGAGGTCGTGTTCATCGTCATCGCGCTGGGCTCGGGACGTGGCCTCCTGCTGCCGGCCAGTCTCGGCGCGCTGGGCGCCTGCATCGTCGTGCTGCTGATCGGCGCGCTCGTGCATCGGCCGCTATCGCGCGTGCCGGAGAACACCCTCAAATTCGGCGTCGGCGTCATGCTGTCGGCCTTCGGCGTCTACTGGACGGGCGAAGGCCTTGGCCTGCACTGGCCCGGCGGGGACCTCGCCATCCCGGCTTTCGCGCTGGCTTTCCTGGCCGTCGGTGCCGTGCTGGTCGCGGCGATGCGGCGGCGCATGCAGGGAGAGTCGCCATGACCACGCTGCGGCTCATCCTCGGCGAGCTGGCAGGCCTGTTCGTCGACGACGACAGTCTTGCCGTCGCGATCATCGCCATCGTCGCCCTGGCGACACTGGCCGCCGGCGTCGACGCGCCGTGGGCGGTGACGGGCGGCGCGCTGCTCGGCGGGTGCCTGCTGGTGCTGATCGTCAACGTATTGCGATCGGCCCAAAGGAAACCATGATGGGAAACTACCTGATCGTCTTTTTCGGCGCGGGCCTTGGCGGCGCGCTGCGCCACCTGATGAACGTCGTCACGATGCAGTTGGCCTGGCCCGGCTTCGTCGGCACCTGTGTCATCAACATCACCGGCTCCTTCCTGATCGGCGCGGTGATCGAGTATCTGGCTCTCAAGGGCCACCTGCCCTCCCGCTGGCAGCTGTTCCTGACTACCGGGATACTGGGCGGCTACACCACCTTCTCCACCTTCTCCCTGGAGACGACTCTGCTGATCGAGCGCGGCGATTACGCCACGGCCGCCGGCTACGTTGCCGTCTCGGTCATCCTGTCGATCGGCGCGACCTTCGCAGCGTTGGCCCTGCTGCGTCTGCTGATCCAGGGCGCCGCCACTTGACGGGATCGACGGCCGCACTACCGCAGCAATGCCAGCGCCACGCTCACCGTGAAGACGCTGGCCACCGTCGACAGCACGACGGCATTGGTGGAGCGGCCGATGCCCACGTTATAGCGCTGGGCGATCATGTAGACGTTGGCGCCGGCGGGCATCGCGGCATTGATCACGGTGATGATGAGTGCCAGCGGCTCGAGGCGGAATACGTGGCGGCCCACGACGTAGACGACGACCGGCAGGACCAGCAGCTTCGCCACCGAGGTCAGCACGCCCTCGCGCCAATGGCCGCGGAAGCCGACATGCGCCAGTGACGCGCCGAGCGTGATCAGGCCCATCGGTGCCGCGGCCTGCGCGGCGAGCGCCAATGCCTTGTCGAGCACATCGGGCAGGGTGAGGCCGGGGATGCGGCGCGTCAGCTCGCCCCAGATCAGGCCGGCGAAGATCGACGGCAGCACCGGATGCTTGAACATGGTGAGCACGGCCGCGCCCATGCGGCGCGCGATGCCGCCGCGCTCCTGCAGGTCGATCTCGATCAGCAGGCAGGCGAGCGTCAGCATGATCAGCGAATGAACGCTGATGATCATCAGCAACGGCACCAGGCCCGCTTCGCCGAAGGCCAGGCTCACCAGCGGGATGCCCAGTCCGACTCCGTTGGAGAACGAGCCCGACAGCGCGAGGATCGCCTGGTCGGCCAGTCGCATGCCCAGCACGAAGCGGCCGATCAGCATCAGCGCGATGAACACCACCGCCACGCCGCTGAAGAAGGCGAGCAGGATCGCCGGGTCGAGCGACTCGATGCTCACCTTGGCCATCGAGCGGAACAGCAGCGCGGCGAACAGGATGTAGAAGGTGACGTTGGCGAGGCCGCGCACCGCCTCCTCGCTCACCAGCGCCGAGCGGGCCAGCAGAAAGCCCGCCAAGCCCAGCAGCACGACGGGCAGGACGATCTCGGCGATGACGATCATGGCCTCGCCCGTCGTCCCGAGCGCGGCGGAGGATCTCGCAGTCGATCGATGGGCAGGGGAAGCTGCCGGCAGACCACCGGCACCGCACAGACTCGCCGGGACACCGCCAGGTCCTTCGCCGCGCTCAGGACGACACCGTGGTCAACCGCTCGCCATCTTCTCGCGCGGCACGCGGTGGATCGGGTAGCCGGCGTCGGGCGGGATGTTCAGCCACACCGAGCCGTCGTCCTCGGTCTTCAGCCAGGGCAGCACGTCGACGATGCGGCGCGCCTTGGCCCGGGCGATCGCCTCGGCCACGGTCTTGGCCTCGCCCAGCATCAGCGTGTTCTGCCGCGTCGGGAATACCATGGTGCGCTTGCCGGCATCGGCTTCGGCGACCGCGACGTTGGGCTCGATCCACACCGAGTCGACCGACTCCGAGCCGTCGTGCAGCGCCACCTGGTCGACCGGCGCCGCGGCGACGAAGAACCAGGTGTCGAAGCGCTTGGGCACCATCGCCGGCGTGATCCAGTGCGCGAAGGGCGTCATGCGGTCGACCGCGAGCACGAGGTCCTCGGCCTCGACCATGTCGACGATGCTGGCGGTGTCCTTGGCCAGCTTCTCGCGCCAGCGGTCCTCGACCGGCTTCAGCTCGACGGCGCCGATCAGCGCCGAGGCGCCGCGCTTCATCGCCAGCAGGATGCCGCATTCCTCGAAGGCCTCGCGGATGCCGGCGACGCGGAACGCCAGCTCGGCGTCCGCAATGCCCTCGGCACCGGCGCAGCGCGCGCGCAGCCGCGGATCGCCGTCGGCGGTCTCGAGCTTGCCGCCGGGGAACACCAGCGCGCCGGAGAACGAGTCGATCTTGTGGTGGCGCACCACCATGAAGACCTCGACCGGCGAATTCGGATCCTCGCGCCGCTTGGGCCGCACCAGCAGCACGGTGGTCGCCGGCAGCGGCGTCGACGGCGTCTTCTTCTCACTCATGACCTTGAAATCCCCAATGCTTACTTACGCGTCGGGTCGTCCGACACCTGAACCAGCAGCTTGCCGAAGTTGCGGCCCTTGAGCAGGCCGATGAAGGCCTCCGGTGCCGCGTCGAGGCCCTTCACGATGTCCTCGCGGTACTTGATGCGGCCGCTCTTCACCGCCGGCGGCACTTCCTGCCAGAACTCCGGCATCTGGTTGAAGTGGTCGCTGACGATGAAGCCCTTCACCAGCGCGCGCTTGATCAGCAGCATCCGCCAGTCGGGACCGGGATTCATCTGCATCTCGTTGTAGGACGAGATCAGGCCGCACAGAGGCACGCGCGCGAAATCGTTGAGCTGCGGGATCACCGCGGCCTGCACCGCGCCGCCGACATTCTCGAAATAGATGTCGATGCCCTTGGGCGCCGCCTCGCGGATCGCCTTGAACAGGTTGCCGGCCTCGGCCTTGTAGTCGACGCAGGCGTCGAAGCCCAATTCCTTCACCACGTAGTCGCACTTGTCCGTGCCGCCGGCGATGCCCACGGCGCGGCAGCCCTTCATCCTGGCGACCTGGCCGACCACCGAACCCACCGCGCCCGACGCCGCCGAGACCACGACCGTCTCGCCCGGCTTGGGCTGGCCGATATGCATGAGCCCCCACCACGCCGTCATGCCGGGCATGCCGAGCACGGAGAGCGCGGCCGACAGCGGCGCGGCGCCGGGATCGAGCCTGGTGACGCCCGCGCCGTTGGACACGGCGTGGCTCTGCCAGCCGCTGTACTCGGCGACGAAGTCGCCTTCCTTGAACTTGGGATGGCGCGACTTGATCACCTGGCCGACCGTGCCGCCGACCATGGGATCGCCCAGGCCGGTATTGGCGGCATAGCCCTTGGCCTCGGACATCCGCCCGCGCATGTAGGGATCGAGCGACAGCCAGATGGTGCGCGACAGGTACTGCCCCTCGGCCGGCTCGGGCAGCGGCGCCTCGGCGATCTCGAAATTGCCCGGCACCGGCTCGCCCTGCGGCCGGGACTTCAGGAGCACGCGACGGTTCTTCTCGGCCATGGGGGCCTCCGCTCGATCTGTGCCCCCACCCTATCAGATCAAACGCGCGGAACATCCATGGCAGGGTTCCGCGATGCGGACAGTGTTCCTTCTCCCCGCGCAGGATACGGCCCCGGGGGAGAAGGAAGCTGCTCTCTGGATCAGCGCGTGAAGCCGCGGGTGCGCTGCTGGTAGTCGGGCACGCCGTCGCCGTTGCGGTCGCGCTCCTTCCAGTCCGGCACGCCGTTGCCTTCACGGTCGGCGGCGCGGTGATGGTGCGGGCCCTGCCACGTCGGGCGGCCGTTGCCATAGGCGTAGGGATAGGCCGGCGCGGCAGCCTGCTGCGGCGTGTAGACCGGCGGCGGCGCATACACGGGCGCCGGCGCGGCGCCGTAGTACGGGTTGCCGTAGCCGTAGTTCGGCTGGCCGTAACCATAGGCCGGCTGGCCATAGCCGTAGCCCGGCGTCGCCATCTGGCTGATCGCCTGGCCGAGCGGGTTGGCATAGCCCGTGGAGTACGGCGTCATCATGCCGTCGCCATAGGGCACACAAGCCGCCAGCGCTCCCGCCGAGAGCACCGCAACAGCGATTGGACGAATCATGGAGTTCCCTCACGCTTTGCCGTCGGCCCGGGTCCCATGACGACGGTGCGACGGCACCTGCGTAAGAGCGGCCGGCCTGCGGCGGAGCGGCGACGGAATCCCGGCTTTTCTGTGGACGCGCGTATCGGTCGGTAACGGTCAGCCGAAACCTGTCATCCCGCGTTGCGCTCGGGATGATTGTCGAGGTCAGCGCCAGAGCAGCGCCAGCAGGATGAGCACCGGGATCGGCACACCCAGCAGCCAGAGCAGGACATAGCGGCCCATGGAAGACTCCTTTCGCGAGGGATCAGGTGCGCACGCCGTCGCGCCACTCGCCGCCTTCGGTGGCGGCCCAGGCGGCGGCGAAGGCGCCGAAGAACAGCGCCGCGGTAAGCCACAGCGCGAAGTGCGAGGTGGCGCGGCGCGCCTCGTTCAGCGCCTGCTTCATCTGCTCGGTGACCTCGCTCACGCGGCGCTCGGCGTCGGCCGGCGACAGGCCGGTGCGCGCCGCCACGAGCTGGGCGAGATAGGTGCGGTCGGCCGGCGCCAGGTCGGTGCGGGCGCTGTTGGCGCGCGCGAAGAGACGCGTGATTTCGGCGCGGTCGGCGGCCT
>CAYNOF010000622.1:0-3421 GCA_964398335.1 uncultured Rhizobiaceae bacterium | reverse complement strand
CGCCCAGGATCGCGCCGGTGTCGCCGTCGAGCCCGCTCGGCAGATCGACGGCGACACAGGCCAGGTCGCGCGTGTTGATCGCCGTCACCAGCTCCAGCGCCATGCCCTCCAGCGGCCGCTTCAGGCCGATGCCGAACAGGGCGTCGATCACCAGGGGATGATCGTCGAGCAGAGCCGGCGTCGCCGGCTCGATGGTGCTGCCCCACAATTCGGCTGCGTTCAGCGCATCGCCGGTCAGACGGTCACGCTCGCCCAGCAGCCCCACGCGCACCGGCCAGCCCTCGGCCTCGAGATGACGCGCCACGACAAAGCCGTCGCCGCCATTGTTGCCCGGGCCGCACAGCACCACCGTGGCCTGCGGCAGGTAGCGTTCGCTGACCGCGGCAGCCACGGCGGCGCCGGCGGTTTCCATCAGCTCGGTGCTGGAAACACCCTCCGCCACCGTGCCGTGCTCGTCGGCGAGCCCTTCCATCGCCAGGCTTTCGGCGACGCGCATCTCGGCGCAGCTCAGGATGGCGAGATCGTCGTCGGCGACGACGTCGCGCAGCGGCTGCGCCGCCATCAGCCGCGCCGCGCCATGCGGCGGGCGGCGGCGAAGCGCCGCCCGAGCCAACCCGGCCGTCCGGCGAACTGCGCGCGCAGCCAGGCCTTGGCGGCGGCGATGCCAGCCTTTGCCTTCTGCCAGGCGGGCATCGCGTGGAGGCTGGCGTAGATCCGGTCGCGCCAGCGGAACACCCAGGCTTCGGCGCGCGCGAACCAGTTCAGGCTCACCAGGGTCGGCCGCAGGATCACGTACAGGCGTGCACCGAACGCCGTACCCGCCATCTTGCCGGCGATGATGATCAGCACACCCAGGATCGCGTGGCCGCTCGCCAGCAGCCACAATGCGGCCAGCTTCACCGGCAGGAGGATCGCGGCCGGCAGCAGGAACAGGAGCATCGCCGGATAGGGCGGCAGGCGCCGGGCGCGCTCCTCGAGGGTGGCGACAAACGGCAGCGCCGCGAGCCGCCTCATCAGCAGCTGCGTCCACTCGATCAGGGTCTCTTCGAGCAGGATCAGCGCCGCGGCGATCAGCACCAGCGGTGGCGTCAGGATTCGCTTCAGGAATGCGCGCATGGCGCCACTATAGACCGGGAAATGGGGCGATGGGGCGACCGACCGGATTTGAACCGGCGACATCTAGAATCACAATCTAGCGCTCTAACCAACTGAGCTACGGTCGCCATCGAGAAGGCCCGAAAGCGGCCGGCTAGGTACCCTTCCGGCCGCCTGCGGTCAAGGTTAGCGACGCTTCAGGAAATGCGCCGACAGCCGCTCCAGCGCGGCATCCAGGGTGCTGTCGTTCTTGCAGAAGCAGAAGCGGGCGAAATGCCGGGGTGCGTCGGCGCTGCTGTAGAAGGCGCTGGTCGGCACCGCGGTGACGCCCGCCTCCACCGTGATATGGCGGCAGAAATCCTCGTCGGTGCCGTTGAAGCCCAGCGGACGGAAATCGGTGGTGACGAAATAGGTGCCGCGCGCCGGCATCACCGCGAAGCCGATATCGGCCAGGCCGGTGGCCAGCCGGTCGCGCTTGGCCTGCATGTCGGACGCCAGCCTGGTGAAATAGGCGTCCTCCTTGCGCAGGCCCACGGCGGTGCCCCATTGCAGGTTGGGCGCCGTGGTGAAGGTGACGAACTGGTGCGCCTTGAGGATCGGCTTGAGCACCTGGGGCGCGGCCGTGATGTAACCGACCTTCCAGCCGGTGACGCTGAAGGTCTTGCCCGACGAGCCGATGCGCGCCGTGCGCTCGCGCATGCCCGGGAACTTCATCAGCGGCGTGTGCTTCAAGCCGTCGAAGGTCAGGTGCTCGTAGACCTCGTCGCACACGGCGAAGGTGTCGTGCTTGACGCAAAGTTCGGCGATGAAGCCCAGCTCCTCGGCGTTGAACACCTTCGAGCACGGGTTCATCGGCGTGTTGATCAGGATCAGCTTGGTCTTCGGTCCGAAGGCCGCGGCCAGCTCGTCGCGCGGCAGGTCCCAGTTGGGCGGCTGCAGGCGCACCAGCTTCGGGATGCCGCCGGCGCGGCGCACGATCGGGATATAGCTGTCGTAGAGCGGCTCGATCAGCACCACCTCGTCGCCCGGCTCGATCAGGCCAAGCAGGCAGTCGCCCAGCGCCTCGGTGGCGCCCGAGGTCACCATCACCTCGCTCTGCCAGTCGACGTCGAGGTCGTAGAAGCGCTTGTTGTGCTCGGCCACCGCCTGGCGCAGCTCGGGGATGCCGAGCATCGGCGGGTACTGGTTGTGGCCGGTCATCAGGTAGTCGGCGGCGGCGCGGCGGACGTCCTCGGGACCGGGATCGTCGGGGAAGCCCTGGCCGAGGTTCACCGACTTGTACTGGCGCGCCAGACCCGACATGACGTCGAAGATCGTGTCGGCGTAGCCGCCCAGAACGCTGTTGCCCTGCTTCATGCCGTTTCCAATCCCTTGCGCGGCGAGGCTCATAGCACATCCTCGCCCCCATGCGCCTCGACCCCGTGCGGCCGTCGAGGGTATGGTCCGCGCCGCAGACCGGGGGAACCATCGTGACCAATGGCAGCGGCGCGAGCGTCGACGACCAGCTCTTCGTGAGCCTGGGCAACGACCTCACCCTGCTCTTCGCCACGCCCCTGCTGCGCCGGCAGATGCCCGGCGCCGAGGCGATCAATCCCGGGCTGCGCGCCGCCGTCCTGGCGCGCGCCGCCGCCGAGTCCGGGGTCAGGATCAGCAACAAGGGCGGCTGGCAGTCGAAGACCGATTTCCTCGAATGGCCGGCGCCGGAGATCGCCACGCTGAAGGGCTGGATCGTCGATGCCGTGCGCGCCATGGCCGCGCTGTCGCCGGAGCTGCGCCAGCGCGCGCCGGGCACCAGCGTCTTCAAGGCCTATGGCTGGGCCAATGTGAACCGCACGCACGACTACAACCTGCTCCACATCCATCCCGACTCGCACTGGTCGGGCGTCTACTACGTCGATGCCGGCGACGCGGCATCGGGCGGCGCCATCCAGTTTACCGACCCGCGGCCCATGGCGCGGGCGATGCCGGTGCCCGGCTTCAACTTCGACCGGGCGCTCACGGTGGTGCCGAACTCGGGCCTGATGCTGCTGTTCCCGAGCTGGCTGGAGCATTGGGTGATGCCCTACGACGGCGTGCAGGAGCGTATCTCAATCGCGTTCAATTGCACACTGCGTTAGCATGTTTTGGGCGATTATCGATCATATGCTATGACAATATGGTTATTATTTAACCATATGCGCCGAATTTCGGACAATCGATGATCGGCAGGGACATTGGGGGGCTGGCATGGAAACTGCACCAACAGAAGCCCGCGACGGGGCCAGCAGGCCCCGTCGTCTGTCACCCGTGTAGCGTGCCAATGAAGAAGATCGAAGCCATCATCAAG
>CAYNOF010000621.1:0-13265 GCA_964398335.1 uncultured Rhizobiaceae bacterium | reverse complement strand
TGGCGCGCGAAGGCAAGGGCGGCTTCATCACCATGCCGGGCGACATCCCGGCGGTGCGCGCCGCCGAGATCGACGCGGTGATCGAGGCGCATCGCCCGGCGCCGTCCTTCACCATCTCGCCGGCGCACGACGATCTCGGCTCCAACGCGGTGCTCTGCTCGCCGCCGGATTCGGTGCCGCTGCGCTTCGGCGAGAACAGCTATTTCCCGCATCTCGACGCGGCCCGTGCCCGGGGGATCGAGCCCACCATCCTGCGCCAGCCCGGCATCGCCATGGATATCGACCATCCGGTCGACCTGACGATGTTCCTGGGCCTGCGACAATCGTACGGCACCAGGACCCGTTCGCTACTGGAGCAATTCGGCGTCCTGATATAAGAATCACGGCATGGGGAAGGATCGACAGAGACGGCTGCTGTCGTATCTCGCGCTGGCGATGGTCATCGTCGGCGCCTTCGTGCATGGGCTGCCGGCGTCGGCGGCGAGCCCGCTGCAGAGCTGGCAGCGCGATGCCGTCATCGGCGGCGCCGGTGGCGGCGACCATGGCGTCCTGCCCGGCCCATTCCAGCCGCGTGAGCTGCGCGAGCAGCGATCCCAGCGCGCATCCCTCGACAGCGGCGGCGACGGCGACATGCTGGCTTCGGCCGATGCCTGTGCGTTCGGCCCCGTCGGCAGCCCGTCTTTCTTCCTCTTCGACAGCGATCGCTGCGGTGCCTCGGCGCCCAGGCTCGCCCATCGTCCGCGCGACCCGCCGCGATCCGCCTGACGGATTGATCGCCGCCGGCCCGCGCGGATGCGGCCGGTGACGCGTCGCATCGGCTCCATTCCCCGAGGATTTTCGGCAAGGCATCGCCTTCGGCGGCTGCGCGCATGTGCGAGCCCGCCCGGCGCCGTCGGGCCGCAGGACCAACACCATGAATCGTTTTGCAAGCAAGGACTTCTGGTCCGGCCTGATGTTCATTGGCTTCGGATTGTTCGCGCTGATCTATGGCAGCAACCTCGCCGTCGGCACGGCGGTGCGCATGGGGCCGGGCTACGTGCCGCGCATGCTGAGCTATATCCTGATCGGGCTGGGCCTGGTCATCCTGGTGCGCGCCGTCATCGCGCCCAGTGATTCGATCGAACGCTTCTACCTGCGGCCGATCGTCATGATCACCATCGGCGTGGTGGCCTTCGCCCTGCTGTTCGAGACGGCCGGCATGTTTCCGGCCCTGGTCGCCCTGATCTTCCTGTCGGCGCTGGGCGGCCAGGAGTTCAAGTTCGTCGAGACGGTCCTCGCCTGCCTGGTGCTGACGGCGATCTGCACCGTGCTCTTCAAGATCGGTCTCGACATGAACATCATGGTCGTCAGGGGCGTGTGGTGAGCGTCTCCACCACATCCTGTCGAGATGCGGGCGGCCCCGTGAACGTTGTCCCCATCTGAGTTCACGCAAATCGCCGGTCCCCCCGACCGGCGGTGGTGGGCCGTCCGCATACCTAGGCCCCGTCCCAGTTGGACGGGGCCCCTTTTTTGGCCGGCGGCGCCGGTTCTGGCCGCTGCGCCGGTCATTGTGTAGGTTGGCCGGCATGACAGGCCGCCGCCGCATCCTGTTGACCTATCTGACGCTGGCCCTGGTCGTCATCGGGGCTTTGGCGCACGGCGTGCTGTCGCAACCCGCGAGCCGGCTGCGCCTGCCGGCGAGCGGCGTCGGCGAGGGCGTCGCGATCGCCGATCGCGGCGCGCTGCCGACATTGCGCGGCACCCGCCTGCTGTCGGACTGGCGCAAGTCGCGCACCGCCCTGGGCGGCAAGGATGACGACGCGCCGCTGAAGCCGTCTCTCGCCGCCCTGCGCGATGCCGGTCCGCCGGCGGCCGCCTTCGCCGCCGATACCGGCCGCCGGCTCGCCATGATGCGGCGGGCCCACCGGCCGCGCGACCCGCCGACACCGATCTAGCGAATTCGATCCGCGCGCAACGGCGCCATTGGCCGTTGTGATCCGTTATCCGGACATCCGGCGATCGTCGCCGCGATGCCGGTGGCGCGCCGCCACGGCATGGATGCCGTTCCGATCCCGAGATGCGAAGCGCCGCGTGAGCCATGCGCCTTGTCGGAGCGTGGCTCCAGAGGTCGAGGATCCCCACGACCGACCTGACGGCGCTTCGCATACCTTGGCCCCGTCCCCGACGGGGCCCTTTTTGCCCGCCCCTGCCGCCGCGGAGGATTGCGCTTGCAGCACGACATGCCGTTGATCGCCACCATCGTGGCCGGGCTGGGGCTGGCGTTCGTCTTCGGCGCGCTGGCCCATCGGCTGCGCGTGCCGCCGCTGGTCGGCTACCTGCTGGCCGGCGTGCTCGTCGGCCCGCACACGCCGGGCTTCGTCGCCGACCAGACCCTGGCGCCCGAGCTGGCGGAGATCGGCGTGATCCTGCTGATGTTCGGCGTCGGCCTGCATTTCTCGCTCAAGGACCTCTTGTCGGTGCGCACCATCGCCGCGCCCGGCGCGCTGGTGCAGATCGCCGTCGCCACGGCGATGGGCGCGGCGCTGGCCTGGGCGATCGGCTGGCCGCTGGGCGCCGGCCTGGTCTTCGGCCTGGCGCTGTCGGTCGCCAGCACCGTCGTGCTCCAGCGCGCGCTGCAGGAGCGGCGCCTGGTCGAGACCGAGCGCGGCCGCATCGCCGTCGGCTGGCTGATCGTCGAGGACCTCGCGATGGTGCTGGCGCTGGTGCTGCTGCCGGCGCTCGCCAGCGTCATCCAGCCGGGCGGCGGCACGGCGGCGGCAGATCCGCTGGCGGCGCGTCTCGGCCTGGGCCTGTGGGGCGTGCTCGGCCTGACCATCGCCAAGGTGGTGGCCTTCGTGGCGCTGATGCTGATCGTCGGACGGCGCGTGATCCCGTGGCTGCTGCATTACGTCGCCCATACCGGCTCGCGCGAATTGTTCCGGCTGGCGGTGCTGGCGATCGCGCTGGGCGTCGCCTTCGGTGCCGCCAAGCTGTTCGGCGTGTCGCTGGCGCTGGGCGCCTTCTTCGCCGGCATGATCCTGAGCGAATCGGAACTCAGCCATCAGGCGGCGCAGGAATCGCTGCCGCTGCGCGACGCCTTCGCGGTGCTGTTCTTCGTCTCGGTCGGCATGCTGTTCGATCCCGCCAGCCTGGTGCGCGATCCGCTGCCGGTGCTGGGCACGCTGTTCATCATCATCATCGGCAAGTCGATCGCCGCCTTCCTGATCGTGATCGCCTTCCGCCATCCGCTCGGCACCGCGCTCACCATCTCCGCCAGCCTGGCGCAGATCGGCGAGTTCTCCTTCATCCTCGCCGAGCTGGGCGTGGTGCTGAAGCTGCTGCCCGCGGAGGGCCGCGACCTCATCCTCGCCGGCGCCATCCTGTCGATCCTGATCAACCCGCTGGCCTTCGCCGCCATCGGCCCGCTGCAGCGCTGGCTCGATCGGCGCCGCCCGGCCGCGCTCGCCCCGGCCGCCGTGCCGGCACCGGCGCCCGACGACACCGCCCCGGTGCCGACGGCGCTCAGCGGCCACACGATCCTGGTCGGCTATGGCCGGGTCGGCGGCCTGGTCGGCAAGTCGCTGCGCGAGGCCGGGCTGCCCTTCCTGGTCATCGAGGACGCCGACAAGCCGCTGGCCGAATTGCGCGCGGGCGGCATCGAGACCATCACCGGCAACGCCGCCCAGGGCGAGATCCTGCGCGCCGCCAATCCCGCCGGCGCCCGCCGGCTGATCGTCGCCATCCCCAACGCCTTCGAGGCCGGCCAGATCGTCGAGCAGGGGCGCGCCGCCAGCGCCACGCTCGAGATCATCGCGCGGGCCCATTCCGACGCCGAGGTCGAGTACCTCGATGGGCTGGGCGCCAACACCGTGATCATGGGCGAGCGCGAGATCGCCCGCGGCATCGTCGCGCTGGTGATGGCCGCAAGCCCCTGATTCTTCTCATTATTCACTCTAGAATATAGCTCGATCCCATTGATTCACATTGACTATAAGTAGGCCGTCAGTCATATTACCGAAGGCTGATCAATCATAAGATATCAGTCGAATATTCTCGTATATGGCATTGATATTCCATGACGACATTTACCTACGGCACCTCCGGTGCGCCAACCTCGACCTATACGCTCACCGTCACCCGCTACGACGAGTCGGGCAACGCGACGGGCGATTCGGTCAGCGGGACCTGGACCGCGCTGAGGAGCCGGCTGGGCAACGGCAACAGCAACACCGCCGACACGCTGGTGATGACCGGCGGCAACGACCTGTTCGCGTGGGACGACTACACCACCAGCACGCCGGGCGGGGCGCTCAACGGCGGCAGTGAATACTACGCCTTCCAGAACAGCAGCCGGACCCGCGGCATCGAGACCATCATCGCCGGCGCCGGCGCCGACCTGATCAACCTGAGCTACGAGAAGTCCGGCGAGGTCTACTGGCAGTGGGACTTCGCCAATGGCGGCGCCAACGCCAGCATGTATGTCGACGGCGGCACGGGCGACGACATCATCTGGGGCCACAATCCGGGCGAGACGCTCCTGGGCGGCGACGGCAACGACTGGATCGACGGCGGGGCCGGCAACGACAGCCTGTTCGGCGGCGCCGGCAACGATTCGGTGGTCGGCGGCCTGGGCAACGACCGGCTGCAGGGCGACGACGGCAACGACACCCTGGTCGACCTGTCGGGCCACAACCAGGTCTATGGCGGCACCGGCGACGACTGGGCCCATACCGGTACCGGCAACGACACGGTCTACGGCGACGACGGCAACGACGTGATCGACGATGCCGGCGGCAGCAACATCCTCTATGGCGGCGCCGGCAACGACTACATCTACGGCGGCAGCGGCAGCGACACCGCCTTCGGCGGCGACAACAACGACGCGATCTCCGGCTTCGACGGCAACGACACCATCGACGGCGGCCTCAACGAGGACGCGATGTGGGGCGGCGGCGGCACCGACACGCTCTACGGCGGCAGCGGCAACGACTACCTCTACGGCGGCGGCGGCAACGGCGACACGATGTACGGCGGCGACGGCGACGACGCCTTCTACTTCGCGCGCGGCGACGGCACGGGCGATCGCATCGTCGATAGCGGCGGCACCAACACCATCGTCGTCTTCGGCGGCTTCGCCACCGAGGACACCGGCCAGTGGTGGGTGCCCGGCACCGGCGTGTCCGACCACAACGGCGGCACGATCGGCGACGCGCTGGGCGGCACCGGCTCCGACGTGTCGATCAGCTACGCCGCCGGCAACGTCTTCACCCTGAACATCCTGGGCACCGGCGCGGCCTCGATCACCGCCGACGCCGACGAGGTCCAGCGCATCATCCTCTGGAACTCCGACAACACCCTGCCGAACCAGACGCAGGAAGTGTTCCAGTGGAACGGCAACCAGTTCGTGTTCATGGGGTACGAGGGCTGATCCCGACTTCATGCCGAGGAGGCCGCGCAGCTTCCGTCTCGAAGCATGGGGCAACAGGCTCCGGGCAAATTGCCCACCCCTCGAGACGCGCCCTGCGGGCGCTCCTCGGGGTGAGGTTGCTGGTCAGCGCGCCGAAGCGTGCTGCTTCTTGCGCGGCGGCGTCTGCACCACGGGCGCGAGCTCGCCAGCGTTGAACGAGGCGGTGCGGCGTTCGTCGGCGACGGCGCCGTAGGTCGTGCTGCGCTGCTGCGGCACGCGGCCGATCGAGCGGATCAGCTTTTCCATCTCGTGCGGCGGGAACTCCTGGCCGTGCTGCGTGCCGGCGGCGCGCGAGATGCTCTCGTTCATCAGCGTGCCGCCGAGATCGTTGGCGCCCGATTGCAGGCAGATCGCCGCGCCGGCCGGACCCATCTTCACCCACGACGTCTGGATGTTGGGGATCAGCGGGTGCAGCGACAGCCGCGCGATGGCGTGCATGATCACCGCCTCGCGGAAGGTCGGACCCTTGCGCGCCATGCCGAGCCGGTACATCGGCGCTTCCATGTGCACGAAGGGCAGGGGCACGAATTCCGTGAACCCACCGGTCTCGGCCTGCAGGTCGCGCAGCGCCAGCAGGTGTTTCGCCCACGAGCGCGAGGACTCGACGTGGCCGTACATGATGGTCGAGGTCGTGCGCAGCCCGGCCTTGTGCGCGGCGCGCTGCACGTCGAGCCATTGCTGGGTGTTGATCTTGTCCGGGCAGATGATGCGGCGCACCTCGTCGTCGAGGATCTCGGCCGCGGTGCCGGGCAGGGTGCCCAGCCCGGCTTCCTTCAGCTCGGCGAGGAAATCCGGCATCGACTTGTTGGACGTCGCCGCGCCCTGCGTCACCTCCAGCGCCGAGAAGGCGTGGATGTGCATGTCAGGCGTCACCGCCTTGATGGCGCGGCAGATCGCGGCGTAGGTCTCGCCGGTGTAGTCGGGATGGATGCCGCCCTGCAGGCAGACCTCGGTGGCGCCGCGATCCCACGCCTCGACGGCGCGGCGCTGCACTTCCTCGAGATCGAGATCGTAGGGCGAACCGCGCAGATCCTCGTGCGTGCGGCCCTTCGAGAACGCGCAGAACTTGCAGCGGAAATAGCAGATGTTGGTGTAGTTGATGTTGCGGTTCACGACGTAGCGGATCACGTCGCCGCTCACCGAGCGGCGCAGCGCGTCGGCCGCCTGGTTGACGTAGCGGTAGTCGATGTCGCGCGAGGCGAACAGCCGCATGATCTGCTTCTCGTCGAGTCGCTCGCCCGACGTGGCGCGTTCGACGATGCGCGCGACCTCGGGATCGACCTGGCGCGACAGCGCCAGCGGTGTCGGCGGCGGCTCGGTGTTGCCCGGCGCCCAGTCGTCGTCGCGCGCGAAGCCTTCGGCGTCGCTCATGCGCCGCGCGCGCGTGGCGATCTCGGGTGCCAGCCATGTGTCGGCGTCGCGCACGTAGGAGGGATAGACCGGCAGGCGGTTGACCAGCAGCTTGCCGACCTCGGCGCTGCGGCGCGACAGCTCGGCAATCGCCGGCCACGGCGCCTCGGGGTTCACGTGATCCGGCGTCACCGGCGACACGCCGCCCCAGTCGTTCAGGCCGGCGGCGACCAGCTTCTGATAGACGCCGGGAGACAGGTTCGGCGGTGCCTGCAGGTTCATCCCGGCGCCGAGGATCAGGCGGGCCACGGCGATGGTCCACAGCAGCTCCGGCAGGTCGGGCTCTTCGGAGTCCGCGAGCTTGGTGTCGGGCTTGGCGCGGAAGTTCTGGATGATGACTTCCTGGATATGCCCGTATTTGGCGTGCAGGTCGCGGATCGCCTCCAGCGACTCGATGCGCTCCTGCCGCGTCTCGCCGATGCCGATCAGGATGCCGGTGGTGAACGGCACCTTCAGCTCGCCGGCCAGCCGGATGGTCTCGAGGCGCACCGCGGGATGCTTGTCGGGCGAGCCGAAATGCGGGCCGCCGCGTTCGCTCAGCCGCTCGCTGCTGGTCTCCAGCATGATGCCCTGGCTGGCGCTGACCTTGCGCAGCGCGGCGATCTCCTGGCGCGTCATCACGCCGGGATTGGCGTGCGGCAGCAGGCTGGTCTCCTTGAGCACCAGCGCGCACATCGCGGCGAGATACTCGATGGTCGTGGCGTAGCCGAGTTCGCGCAGCGCCTCCTCGGCGGCGCGATAGCGAAGTTCGGGCTTGTCGCCCAGGGTGAACAGCGCCTCGGTGCAGCCGGCCGCCTGACCGGCGCGCGCAATCGCCAGCACTTCGTCGGGCGAGAGATAGGCCGGTGTCGTCGGATGCGGCCGCTCGGCGAAGGTGCAGTAGTGGCAGACGTCGCGACACAGCTTGGTCAGCGGGATGAAGACCTTGCGCGAATAGGAGATCAGCCGGCCATGCGCCTGGTCGCGCATCTGCGCGGCCTCGGCCATCAGCTCGTCCAGCGGTCGATCGAAACGCGACGCCATTGCAGCTCCGCCACTTAACCTTTGGCCTTATCGTGTAGTATCGCCGCCGATCACGCAATGCGGGGAGGAGCGCACGCCATGCAATACGGCTTCAACGCACCCACGGCCGGGGCGCTGTACGGCGTCGAAAACCTTACGCGCATTGTGGTCGGGGCGGAGGCGCTCGGTTACGACTACGCAACCTTCAGCGACCACGTGGTGATTCCGACCAATATCGACGCCAAGTACCCCTATACCTCGAGCGGCGAGTTCCCCTCGGGCTCGCGCGGCGGCCGCCACGAGCAGCTCACCGAGATGGCCTTTGTCGCCGGCATGACGAAAAAGCTCCGGCTGGTGTCCTCGGTGATGGTGGTGCCGCACCGCCCGGCGATGCTGACGGCCAAGATCCTGTCGACCATCGATGTGCTGTCGGGTGGCCGCTTGGTCGTCGGCATCGGCGCCGGCTGGATGAAGGAGGAGTTCGAGGCGCTGCAGCTGCCCGACTTCGAGGCGCGCGGCAAGGTGACCGACGAATACATCGCCGCCTTCAAGGAGCTGTGGACCAACGAGGATCCGCGGTTCTCGGGCGAGTACGTCGAGTTCGGCGGCATCGTCTTCGAGCCCAAGCCGGTGCAGAAGCCGCATCCGCCGATCTGGGTCGGCGGCGAGAGCGGGCCGGCGCTGCGCCGCACGGCGAAGCTCGGCGATGTCTGGTATCCGATCGGCACCAATCCGCAGAACCCGCTCGACAGCCTCAAGCGCTTCAAGGCCCAGGTCGCGCGCCTGCGCAAGATGACGACGGAGGCCGGCCGCAAGCCCGATGCGGTGGGCCTGACCCTGCGCGTCACCGCCTATGGCGAGCTGGTGCCGCCACAGGCCGGCGACGGCGAGCGCCGGCTGTTCGCCGGCAAGCCGGCGGACATCGCGGCCGACATCCGTGCGCTGCGCGACATGGGTGTCGGCTGCCTCGACTTCGGCGTGCCCGGCAACACCGCCGACGAGATGCTTGGCTACCTGCAGAAGCTCAGGACCGAGGTGCTGGCACTGGTGTGATCCATAAACAGATCCGGATGGATATTCGTGATCTGTTAATGGATCATATCGGGGTTGATGGAGGAGCGAGCGGGGTATAGGATGTTCCATCAATGGAGCATGATTGCTCCATATGATCTATTTATGGATCATCTTCATGTCCAAGCCCGCCGGTCGTTCCCATTCCCGCTACAGCCGCGATGCCGTGCTGCTGCTCGGCCAGCTGATCCGGCGTGCCCGGATCGAGCGACGCATGACGGTCGAGGACCTCGCGGAACGCGTCGGCATCTCGCGCGGATTGGCGCACCGCGTCGAGACGGGCAATCCGAACTGCGCGATCGGTGTCGTGTTCGAGGCGGCGGCGATCGTTGGCGTGCGTCTGTTCGACGCCGACCAGGCGGATTTGACCCGTCAGGTCTCGGCAAACGCGGCGGCCATGACGCTGCTGCCGCAGGCGATCCGCAGCGCTGCCGGACCGGTGAAGGATGACTTCTGACACCGTCCGCCAGGAAGCCTATGTCTGGATCTGGTTGCCCGGCGCGACCAGGCCCGTCGTCGCCGGCCGGCTCGCGCGGGCAGGCGCGCGGCTGGTCTACAACTATGGCCGCAGCTACCTCGCGCGGCGCGATGCGATCTCGATCTACGAGCCGGAGCTGCCGTTGCGCCCCGGCGCGCTGCCCCTGCCGTCCGGACTCTCGATGCCCGGCAGCATCCGTGACGCCGCTCCCGACGCGTGGGGGCGCCGCGTGATCCTCAATCGCCTGACGGGGCGCGGCGGTCGCGATGCCGACCCGGCGGAGCTCGACGAGCTCACCTACCTCCTGGAGTCTGGTTCCGACCGCATCGGTGCGCTCGACTTCCAGGTGTCGGCGACCGACTACGTGCCGCGCGCCCCCCGGGCGGCGTCGCTCGACGAGCTGCTCGAGGCGGCAGCGCGCGTGGAGGCCGGCATCCCGCTGGCGCCCGAACTCGATGCGGCGCTTCTGCACGGCAGCTCGATCGGCGGCGCGCGTCCCAAGGCGATGATCGAGGACGGCCGGACCAAGTACATCGCGAAGTTCTCGGCCCAGAGCGACACCTACAGCGTCGTGAAGGCCGAGTTCGTCGCCATGCGCCTTGCCCGGCATGTCGGTCTCGACGTGGCACCGGGGGAGCTCGTTCGTGCCGCCGGCAAGGACGTCCTGCTCGTCGCCCGGTTCGACAGGGTGAAGGCAAAGGATGGCTGGCGGCGCTCCGCGATCGTCTCGGCTCTCACGCTGCTGGGCCTGGACGAGATGATGGCGCGGTACGCCAGCTACGAGGAGCTGGCGTCGATCGTCCGACATCGCTTCGACGAACCGAAGCAGACGCTCAGGGAACTGTTCGGCCGGCTGGTCTTCAACGTGCTGTGCGGCAACACGGACGACCACGCGCGCAATCACGCGGCGTTCTGGGACGGTCGAACGTTGAGGCTGACTCCCGCCTACGACATATGCCCGCAAGCCCGTGCCGGCGGCGAAGCCACGCAGGCGATGCTCGTGGTCGGCGACAAGCGATGGAGCCAGATCGCGGTCTGCCTCGAAGCAGCCCCGGCATTCCAGCTTCCGGCCGCCGAAGCGATCTCGATTGTCGCCAAGCAGATCACCGTGATCCGCCGCCAATGGCCGCGCATCTGCGACGAGGCGAAATTGACGCCTGTCGACCGCAAGCTCCTGTGGCGTCGCCAGATCCTCAATCCATTCGCGTTTGAAGGCGCGCCGGCGCGCCTGGCGCGGGGCCTCGACTGATCGGGATCAGCCATCCAGCTTGCGGATGATCGCGGCCCATTTGTCCATTTCGGGCAGCACCTCGTCCAGCTTGGCCGACTCGAAGGTGATGATCGTGCGCGAGATGCCGCCGTCGCGGTCGCGGCGCAGCAGGTCGGCGTCGGGCTTGGCGCCCCAGATCGTCACCGGCACGGAGGCGAGGTCGCGGTTGGCCTCGGCGGCCATCTGCCGGAAGTTGGGCATCAGGTCGAAGACGTCGTCGTACTGCTTGCGCGCACGATGCGGGATCCAGCCGTCGCCGTAGCGCAGGGCGCGCCGCGCGGAGAACGGGAAGGCGCCGCCGACCAGGACCGGCGGGTGCGGCTTCTGCACCGGCTTGGGCCAGGCCATCATCGGATCGAAGTTCACGAACTCGCCGTGATACTCGGCCTTGGACCTGGTCCAGATCACCTTCATCGCCTCGATGCGCTCGCGCGCCAGCTTGTGGCGTTGCTCGAACACCGTGCCGTGGTTCTCCATCTCGTCCTGGTTCCAGCCGTTGCCGACGCCGAACAGGAAGCGTCCATCAGAGACCTGGTCGATCGAGGCCACCAGCTTCGCGGTCTGGATCGGATCGCGCTGCGCCACCAGGCAGACGCCGGTGCCGACCAGCAGCTTGGTCGTCGCGGCCGCCGCCGCGGTCAGCGCCACGAACGGGTCGAGCGCATCGTAATACTTCTTCGGCACCTCGCCGCCGCTGGGGAAGGGCGATTTGCGCGACAGCGGGATGTGCGAATGCTCCGGCGCCCACAGCGAATCGAAGCCGCGCTCCTCGAGCGCGCGGCCCATCTCGGCCGGCGTCATCGAATAGTCGGTGAAGAAGACCGCTCCGCCGATTTTCATGGCTCGTTTCCCCCTTTGGTGAACTCAGCGCTTGGGCCAGCGCGCCGAAACCTGCGGCAGCACCTTCTCGATCAGCTGTTTCGTCTGATCGAGCACCGCCGTCTCGTCGGCGCCCAGCGGACGCAGGATGAACTTGGCGACGCCGTTGTCGACGAACTCGGCCAGCCGGCTCATGACCGTGTCGGCGTCGCCCACGGCAAACGCCTGGCGCGCGTCGCGGCCGGTGCGTTTGGTGTAGGCGTCCATCGCGCGCGCGACGATCGGGCTGTCGGCGCTGCCGAAATGGTAGGCGAAGCCGGCGCCGTAATGGTCCTCGTCGATGCTGCGGCCGATCTCGGCGGCGGCGGCCTTGATCGCCGCGACGATGCGGCCGGCATCCGCCGGCGAGTCGCCGCCGGCCTGCCAGCCGGTGCCGTACTTCGCCGTGCGGCGGATCGCGGCCTCGGTCGAGCCGCCGATCCACATCGGCAGGTCGGGCTGCACCGGCTTGGGCGCGATCACCGCGCCGCTGAGCTTGTAGAAGGCGCCGTTGAAGTCGACCGAATCCTCGCGCCACAGCCGCGTGATGATCTCCAGGCACTCGTCGGTCTTCCTGCCGCGCGTCCTGGTGTCGACGTTCAGCATCTTCCATTCCGGCCCGACCGGCGAGCCGATGCCGAAGGCGGGCAGCAGGCGGCCTTCCGACAGCACGTCGATGGTGGCGCATTGCTTGGCCAGCAGCACCGGATCGCGGAAGGCCAGCGACACCACGTTCATGCCGAAGCGCAGGCGGCGCGTGCGGCCGGCGAGCGCCGCCATCGTCGTCATCGATTCGAGGAACGGCGCCTTGCCGGCGAGACGATCGGTCTGCCAGATCGAATCGACGCCGCCGGCTTCGCACATGTCGACCCAGCGCCAGTAGCCGGCGCCGGAGGAGAAGGGAAACTCGGCGAGGCCGAGACCGACCGCGACGCTCATTGGACCGCTGCCTTCAGACGCGGCGCGACGTCGCGCACGAAGCTCTCGAGGTGGCCGTTCATCTGGTCCGGCCGCATGCCGGGCGGCACCGCCCAGGTCACGAGGTCGGTGATGCCGAACTCCTTCACGAAGGCGGTGAGCTCCTTCACGCAGTGATCGACGTCGCCCACCACCCAGGTCTGCGGGATCGGCGGATCGGTGGCCTCCTGCTTGACGCCGCCATAGGCGCCTTCGCTGTTGAAGCTGCGATAGACCTGGCCGCGATAGCGCTCGGCCGCGCGCACGGCAGGCCAGTCGCGCTCGCGATCGTCGGTGACGAGGCACGAGCGGATGATGCCGACGCGGTAGGTCTCGGGATCGCGGCCCGATTCGCGCATGGTCGCGCGCCACGGATCGAGCACCGCCGAGCGCGGGCCCTGCGGCAGGAAGTTGCTGTCGTAGCGCGCCGCGCGCTGCGCGCCGGCGCCCGACATCGCGGCGATCCACAGCGGCGGGCCGCCCGGCTGCACATAGCCGGGGCGGATGACGATGTCGTCGAAATCGTAGCGCTTGCCGTGATAGCTGAAGCGTTCACCCGCGAAGCACAGGCGCAGCACCTCGATGCCTTCGTCGGTCAGCGACACGCGGCGCGACACCGGCAGGCCGAAGCCCTTGAACTCGTGCGGCGCGTAGCCCATGCCGACGCCGATCTCGACGCGCCCGTTGCTGAGGTTGTCGAGCACCGCGAGATCCTCGGCCAGCCGCACCGGGTGGTTGAACGGCAGCAGGCAGACATCGCTCGACAGCTTCAC
>CAYNOF010000620.1:0-2450 GCA_964398335.1 uncultured Rhizobiaceae bacterium | reverse complement strand
GGTCTCGTCGTTGCGCGCCGGCCCCGGAGGGCCGGGATAGGCCCGTGTCTGGCCCCTGGCCTCGCGGCCGGCGGCGCCCCGCCGTTGCCGCGGCGGCGCCCCCGTCGAGCGCTCGACCGGGGCGGTGAGGATGTCGGCGAGATGGGCGATGCCGACGGCTGCCTCCTGGTACTGCGCATAGGCCTGCGAGGCCGACAGCACCGGCGCCATGACGCGCGCGGCCAGCAGCTGCATCGCCAGCAGCTCGCCCACGGTGAGCTGGCCGTGGAACACGCGCCAGCAGCCGATGCACAGCACGACCACCGCCAGCGCGCGCGAGGCCGCCTGGCTGCCGACCTGGAAGCGGCGCGACAGGCGGTTGACCACGCGGAACGCCGCGATCGCGTTCTCGGTCAGCGCCGCCCAGCGCACGAAGCGCGCGCCCTCCATCGCCTGCGCCTTGATCGTCGCCATCTCGGTGATGGTCTCGGCGACGACGGCCTGGCGCTCGCCTTCGACCGTCTGCAGCGCCCGCGCCGCGCGCCGCGCCTGCTTGCGCTGGCGCGCCAGCATGACGCCCAGGGCCGAGGCGATCGAGGCGGAGACCAGCGAGATCGTCCAGTCGTACCAGGCCATGATGCCGAGCGCGACGATCGAGCTGCCGGCATCGAGGCTGAGCGGCGGCACGGTCGAGAGCATGAAGCCGCGGATGCGCTGGATCTGGCCCAGCCGGTTGAGCGTCTCGCCCGGCGACAGGCGCTCGGCATCGAGCCGCGCGCGCAGCAGGTGCAGCGACATCACGCGATAGACCCGCCGGTCGAAGAGCTCGGCCAGCCGGATCAGGAAGCGCTGGCGCAGCGCCGAGAAGCTGGCCTCGCCGACCACCGCCAGCAAGGCCGCGGCCCCCAGCCACACCAGCCCGACGCTCGCGGTCTTGCCGATGATGCTGTCGATCGCCTGCTGCATCAGGATCGGCACCGACGCCGCCATGGCGTAGATCACCAGCGTCGCGATGAACACGCCGGCGACGTCGCCCTTGCGCAGCAGGAAGGTCCGCGCCGCCCAGCTCCAGTCGAAACGCCGCGCGGCCATCAGTCCACGACCTCACCCTGAGGGGCGCCCAAGGGGCGCGTCTCGAAGGGTGGGCAGCACACACCACGTCTCTTGCCCATGCTTCGAGACGGCCGCTGCGCGGCCTCCTCGGCATGAGGTGGGTGGGTGGACGAAATCACCCCGCCAGGCGCTCCATCGCCTGGCGCAGGCGGGCGGTGGTCGCGACCGCGTCGTCGCGGCGCTCGCGCTGCTCGACGACGACCTCTTCCGGCGCCTTGGACATGAACTGTGCGTTGCCGAGCTTGGCGTCGATCTTGGAGACCTCGCCGTCGAGCTTGCGGATCTCCTTCTCCAGCCGCGCGCGTTCGGCCTTCAGGTCGATCACGTCGGCCACCGGCAGCGCGTAGGTCGCCTCGCCGAGCACGACCTGCAGCGCGCCCTTCGGCACCGGCGCGTCGAGCTCGATCCCCTCGACGCGCGCCAGGCGCTCGATCGCGGCACGATGGCGGTCGAGGCGCGCGCGCGTCTCGGCGCCGGCGTCGCGCACCAGCAGCGTGAGCTTGGCGCCGGCCGGCACGTTGACCTCGTTGCGCGCGCTCCTGATGTCGGAGATCAGCTTCACCAGCCAGCCCATCTCGGCATCGGCCGCCGCGTCGGCGATGTCGGCGGGCAGCACCGGCCAGGGCTGCTTCACCACCTCGCCCTTTCCGGCGCGCTGGTCGAGCTTGTCCCACAGCTCCTCGGTGATGAACGGCATGATGGGATGCAGCAGCTTCACCGTCTCGGCGAGCACGAAGCCGGTGACGGCGCGGGTCTCGGTCTTGGCCGCCTCGTCGTCGCCGCTGAGCACCGGCTTGGCGAGCTCGACATACCAGTCGCACAGCGTGCCCCAGACGAACTCGTAGAGCGCGCCGGCCGCCTCGTTGAAGCGGAACTCGACCAGCGCCTTGTCGACCGCGTTCTGGCAGCGCGCCAGCTCGCCGATGATCCACCTGCTGAGCGTCTGCCGCGCCGACTTCGGATCGAAGCCGTCGACCACCGTCACGCCGTTCATCTGGCTGAAGCGCGTGGCGTTCCACAGCTTGGTGGCGAAGTTGCGATAGCCCTCGACGCGCGACGTCGCGAGCTTGATCGGCCGGCCCATCGCCGCCAGCGCCGTGAGCGTGAAGCGCAGCGCGTCGGCGCCGTACTTGTCGATCAGGTCGAGCGGGTCGATGACGTTGCCCTTGGACTTCGACATCTTCTGGCCGCGCTCGTCGGTCACCAGCGCGTGCAGGTAGACGGTGTGGAACGGCACCTCCTTCATGAAGTGCTGGCCCATCATCATCATGCGCGCGACCCAGAAGAACAGGATGTCCCAGCCGGTCACCAGCACGCTGGTCGGGTAGTACCGGTGCAGCTCGGGCGTCTCCTGCGGC
>CAYNOF010000619.1:0-8279 GCA_964398335.1 uncultured Rhizobiaceae bacterium | reverse complement strand
TGGCGCGCACGTCGCCGCCGGCGCAGAAGGCGCGGCCGGCGCCGGTCAGCACGATGGCGCCGACCGAGGAATCGAGCTCGAACCCGGTCAGCGCCTCGATCATCGCCGCGCCCATGTCGCGCGACAGCGCGTTGAGCGCCTGCGGCCGGTTCATGGTCAAGGTGGCGACGCCGTCGTCGACGGAGACGAGAAGATCGGTGGTCATGGAGAGTGCCCCTTGTGTCAGACGAGTTTGATGCGCATGCCGCTGATCATCACGGTGTCGCCATCGACCGGCAGGCCGCGGGCACGCGCCTCAGCGAGCGCGCCCTGCTTGTCCGATGTCGCGATGTCGAGGCCGGCCAGTCCTTCGGGCCGGCCGTCGCTCGCCTGCACGATGCGCAGCGCGGCGTCGGCGAGCGCGATCTCGAAGGCCTTGCCGACCTGCTTCACGGGCAGGTCGTAGATCCGGCCCCAGCGTTCGGCGAGCCGCGCGGGATCATCGCTCTGCACCTCGGCGGCGACGAGGCCCGTGGCGCGGCCGGAAGGCTGCTGGCCGGTGGCGTGCTGGTTGGCGGGATGCCAGTCCTCGGCGCCGTGCGTCTTCTGCACGCCGAAGCTCAGCATGGCGCCGCCGCTGTCGCGGGGGTGCAGCTGGATCTCGTTGTAGGCGTCGTAGTCGATGGTGTTGGCGATGCGCACGCCGAGCTTCTCGCAGCGCGCGCGGTAGGAGTCGTTCTCCGGCACCTGGCAGATCACCATGTAGCCGCCGTCGCCGCCGCGCCGCTCCAGATAGCGGCCGCCGGTGGTGCCGGGCCGCGTCGGCGCCACGACCTCTAGGAAGGAGGCGCCGACCGGCATCAGCATGTTCTCCAGCCCGTACTTGCCGACTCCGGGGTCGCGGTAGCAGACGTTGAGCCCGAGCACCGCCTTGAAGTCGGCCGCCGGCGTGTCGAGCCTGTGCGCCACCAGGCAGATCTGACGCATGCGTGCCGCCATGGCCGTTCCTCCGTTCGTTGGCCGGGAGGCTAGCCCCGCGACGGCGACGGATGAAGCCTGCACGCGCACGGGTTCCGCATGGCAGGCAGGCTCCGGCGTACGTTTCGACCCTGCGATTCCGACACCCATAGGGGCGGAAATCACGCTCCGGGATCCTGCGCGGTATGATGGCGCTACTTCAGCGCATCAATCGCCTTGCCCACGGCGGGCGCGATGCGGCTGACCAGCACGTCGACGCCCTTGGCGTTGGGGTGGATGCCGTCGGCCTGGTTCAGGTCGCGCTCCATCGCCACGCCGTCGAGCAGGAAAGGATAGAGAGGTATCTTGTGTTTCTCGGCCAGCCGCGGATAGAGGCCGTCGAAGGCCTTGGTGTATTCCGGCCCGAAATTGCGCGGTGCCGCCATGCCGAACAGCATCACGGCGGCGCCCTCGGCCTTGATCCTGGTGATGATGGCGTCGAGGTTGCGCTCGGTCTCGGCCGGGTCGATGCCGCGCAGCGCATCGTTGGCGCCCAGCGCCACCAGCACCAGCTTCGGCTTGTCGCCCATCATCCAGTCGAGCCGCGCCAGTCCGCCGGCGGTCGTGTCACCGGAGACTCCATGGTTGGCTATGGTCACGTCGCGGCCGGCCGCCTTCAACGCTTTCTCCAGCTTCACCGGCAGTGCTTCCTGCGGCGGCAGGCCGTAGCCGGCGGTGAGGCTGTCGCCCAGCATGGCGATGCGCAGGGTCTCGGCCCGTGCTGCACCGGGCAAAACCATGGCAACCCATAGAAACAGTGCGACACAGGCGGCGAGCAGGCGGCCGATGGCGAGGGGGCCATTGAACGCGGCCGCAATGGCGCCATATGGCATCCGCAGGGTTCGCACCGCTATTCCCTCGCTCCCGCTGACGCCCTACGACGGACCGATCGAATGATCCGCCTGCGCGACGTGCATCTACATCTGGCGAGCGATGCCGGGGTGGTCAATATCCTGCGCGGCGTCGACCTCGATGTCGCCGATGGCGGCAGCACGGCCATCGTCGGCCCCTCGGGCGCCGGCAAATCCAGCCTGATGATGGTGATCGCCGGGCTCGAGCGCGCGTCGTCGGGCAGTGTCGAGGTCGCCGGCCAGGACATCACCCGCTACGACGACGACCGCCTGGCGCGCTTCCGCCGCGACCATCTCGGCATCGTCTTCCAGGGTTTTCATCTCGTACCGACCATGACGGCGACGGAAAACGTCGCTTTGCCGCTGGAATTCGCCGGGATCGGCAACGCGTTCGGCCGGGCCGAGGCGGCGCTGAGCCAGGTCGGCCTCGGCCACCGCCTGACGCACTATCCGGCGCAGCTCTCCGGCGGCGAGCAGCAGCGCGTCGCGGTTGCCCGGGCGTTTGCCACCGAGCCCAAGCTGCTGCTGGCCGACGAGCCCACCGGCAACCTCGACGGCACCACCGGCCGGCAGGTGATGGACCTGCTGTTCGAGATGACCCGCGCCCGCGGCGCCACCCTGGTGCTGATCACCCACGATCCGGCGATCGCCGAACGCTGCGATCGCGTCATCCACGTCGCCGACGGCCGCATCACCGACGATGCGCCGAGCATGGCCGCGGCGTCGTGACGGTCACCACAGCCGAGCCCGGCCTGGTCGCCGCTGCGAATGGCGGCGGCGAGCCCAATGGCTGGAAGCTGGCCGCGACCATCGCGCGGCGCGAGCTGCGCTCGGGGCTGGGCGGCTTCCGCCTGTTCCTCGCCTGCATCGCGCTGGGCGTCGGCGCCATCGCCGCGATCCTGTCGTTCTCGCGCGCCATCGAGGAGGGCCTGCGCGCCGATGCGCGCGCGCTGCTGGGCGGCGATATCTCGGTGTCGCGTCCCTACCAGCCGCTCAGCGACGGGCAGCTCGCCTACATGGCGCGCGACGGCGCCACGGTCACCGGCTGGGTCGAGATGCGCGGCATGGCGCGCCTCGACCGCGACGGCGCGCGGCCGACGCTGATCCAGCTCAAGGCGGTCGACGGCCGCTACCCGCTGGTCGGCACCATAGAATTGCAGGGTGGCATGTCCCTGCAGGACGCGCTGGCGGTGCGCAACGGTGTCGCCGGTGCCGTGGTCGAGGACGTCGCCCTGCGCCGCATGGGTGCCTCGATCGGTGATCGCATCCGCATCGGCGAGGCGTCGTTCGAGCTGCGTGCCGTGATCACGCGCGAGCCGGATCGCGGGCTGGGCCTGTTCGGGCTGGGACCGCGCGTGATGATCGGCGAGCAGGCGCTGGCCGCGACCGGCCTGCTGCAGCCCGGCGTGCTGCGTACGCACGACTATCGAGTCGTGCTGCGGGCCGGTGCCGACTGGCAGGCCTATCGCCGGGACTTGATCGCGCGCTTTCCAGAAGCCGGCTGGCGCGTGCGCGGCTTGACCGAGGCGGGTGGCGGCGTGCGGCAATGGACCGAGCGGCTCACCGTGTTCCTCGAGCTGATCGGTCTGGCGGCGCTGCTGGTGGGCGGCGTCGGTGTCGGCAATGCGGTCGACTCCTATCTGCTGGGCCGCACGCGCACCATCGCCATCCTCAAATGCGTCGGCGCGCCCGCGTCGCTGGTGACGCGCTCCTACCTGCTGCTGATCGGCGCGCTGGCGGCGGTCGGCGTGGTGCTCGGGCTGGCGGTGGGCGTGGCGCTGCCCTTCGTCGTCGACGCCTTCTTCGCCGACGTGCTGCCGGTGCGCGCGCGGGTCGGCGTCTACACCCAGCCGCTGGTCATCGCCGCCGCCTTCGGCATGCTGGTGGCCGGAATCTTCGCGTTGTGGCCCTTGATGAAGGCGCGGCTGGTGCCGGCCGCCACCTTGATGCGGGGTGCCGTATCGCCGCATTCGGCGCGTCCCAGGCTGCGCGATCTGGCGATCATCGGCGGCGCGATCCTGGTGCTGGCGGCGCTGACCATCGCGACCGCCGGCGACCAGCGCATCGCGATCTGGTTCGTCGGCGGCTCGATCGGCGCCTTCATCGTCTTCCCGCTGCTGGCGCGCATCGTGATGTTGTTGGCGCGGCTGGCCGGCCGGCCGCGCTTTGCCGTGCTGCGCCTGGCGCTGGCCAATATCCATCGCCCCGGCGCGCCGACGCCCACCGTGATGCTGTCGCTCGGCCTGGGGCTCACCGTGCTGGTCGCGGTGGCGCTGATCGAAGGCAACCTGCAGAGCCAGATCACGCGCCGCCTGCCGACCAACGCGCCGACCTTCTTCTTCGTCGACATCCAGCAGACCCAGGTCGATGCCTTCACCAAGGCGGTGACGGCGATCCCGGGCGTCGGCGACGTCAACAAGGTGCCGATGCTGCGCGGACGCATCACCCGCATCGGCGGCCTGCCGATCCAGGAATCGCGCATCCCCTCGCAGGCGCGCTGGTCGGTCGACGGCGATCGCGGGCTGACCTATTCGGCGACGATTCCCGAGGGCACGCGCATCGTCGCCGGCGAATGGTGGCCGCCCGATTACAAGGGCCCGCCGCTGATCTCCTTCGACGCCGACCTCGCCGCCGCCTACGGGCTGGGCGTGGGCGACACCATCACCGTCAACGTGCTGGGCCGCGACGTCGAGGCGCGCATCGCCAACCTCAGGCGCATCGACTGGAGCTCGCTGTCGATCAATTTCGTCTTCGTTTTCGCGCCCGGCACGCTGGAGAGGGCGCCGCAGACCTTCCTCGCCACCGTGCGCGCGTCGCCGGGCGCCGAGGACAAGGTGTTCGACGTGGTCACGCGCGACTTCGCCAACGTCACCGTCGTGCGGGTGAAGGAGGCGCTGGAGAACGCCAGCGAGATCCTCGCCAATATCGGCCTGGCGGCGCGGGTGGTGGGCGTGGTCGGCATCGGCGCCGGGCTGCTGGTGCTGGCCGGCGCCATGCTGGCGACCCAGCGGCGGCGCATACACGATGCTGTCGTGATGAAGGTGCTGGGCGCCTCGCGCCGGCGGGTGCTGGGTGTCTTCGCGCTGGAATTCGCCGCGCTGGGCTTCGTCACCGCGCTGGCCGCCGCCGCCTTCGGCGCGGTCGCCGCCTGGCTGGTGATCCGCTTCGTGATGAACCTGGAGTGGATCCTGCTGCCCGACGTGGTGGCGATGACCGTGCTGGGCGCCATGGCCTTGACCCTGGGCTTCGGCCTGGTCGGCGCGGTGGGTGCCACACGGCAGCGGCCGCTGGCCCTGTTACGCAACGAATAGGCAGTCGCATCAAGAGGATAGCGGCAGGCGCCATGACCCTTTCGTGACGCCGTTCCAGTTCCGCAGCAGGCCGGGCAGGTATTGATAAAGCCGCGTCTTTCGCCAATATGTCCGCTTGGTGTGTTCGCCTAAACATGTGCTCGCCTGATGGGAGGCAAATCAATGGCACAGTATGAAACCCGGCCGGTAGTTGGCTCGACGACCGTCGACCAGGCTACCTTCGACGCCGGCCTGCGCAGCCACATGCTGCGCGTCTACAACTACATGGCGTCCGGCCTGGCGCTGTCGGGCATCGTCGCGTTGCTCGTCTACAGCGTGCCGGCGCTCAACGCGCTCTTCATCAAGACCGGGATGCTGGCCAATGGCCGCATGGTCGCCACGCTGACCATCCTCGGCTGGCTCGCCGTCCTGGCGCCGATCGGCCTGATCCTGCTCGCCTCGTTCCGCGCCGCCACCATGAGCGTGACGACGACCAAGGCGATCTACTGGGCGATCGTGGCGCTGAACGGCATCGGCTTCACCCTGCTGATCTACCGCTACACCGGCGTCAGCCTGGCGCGCACGTTCTTCATCACGGCCGCCACCTTCGCCGCGCTCAGCCTCTACGGCTACACGACCAGGCGCAGCCTGTCGGGGCTCGGCACCTTCCTGTTCATGGGCCTGATCGGCATCCTGATCGCCGGCGTCGTGAACATCTTCCTCGCGAGCACGATGCTGCAGTTCCTGATCTCGGCCGCGGGCGTGCTGATCTTCGCCGGCTTCACCGCCTACGACACGCAGCAGATCAAGGAGCAGTACGCCGAGTCGTGGGGTACCGACGTGCAGGAGAAGATCGCCATCTTCGGCGCGCTGAACCTGTACCTGGACTTCGTCAACCTGTTCCAGCTCCTGCTGTCGCTGATCGGCGACCGCGACTAGTCCCCCATCCGGGCGGATACGCTCGACGCCCGGGCCGCAAGGCCCGGGCGTTTTCGTTGGAGTCCCGCGATCATGGCCAGCCGCATCCATCGCTTCCTGCATGACGAGGCCGCGCCGGGCATCGTGCTGATAGCAGTGGCGGCGCTCGCCATCGTGCTGGCCAACTCGCCGCTGCACGCCACCATCGATCGGGTCTTCGCCACCAAATTCACCATCAGCTACGGCGAACTGGGGCTGTCGAAGCCGCTGGTGCTGTGGATCAACGACGGGCTGATGGCGATCTTCTTCCTGCTGGTCGGGCTGGAGATCAAGCGCGAGGTGCTCGAGGGCGCGCTGTCGAAGCCGTCGCAGGTCGCCATGCCCGTGGTCGCCGCCCTGGGCGGCATGATCGCGCCGGCGGCGATCTTCGCCTGGTTCAACGCCGGCGACGCCGTCGCGCTGCGCGGCTGGGCGGTGCCGGCGGCCACCGACATCGCCTTCTCGATCGGCGTGCTGGCGGTGCTGGGCTCGCGCGTGCCGCTGGGGCTGAAGCTGTTCCTCACGACGCTGGCGATCATCGACGACCTCGGCGCCATCGTGATCATCGCCATCTTCTACACCGACGAGCTGTCGACCGCGGCGCTGGCGCTGGCCGCGGTGTGCATCGCGGTGATGCTGGCACTGAACCTGCTGAAGGTGCGCCGCGTTGCGCCTTACCTGCTGGTCGGCACCGTGCTGTGGGTCTGCGTGCTGAAGTCGGGCGTGCACGCCACCCTGGCCGGCGTGGTGATCGCGCTCTGCCTGCCGCTGCGCGACGACAGCGTGGCGCCCGACGAGCGGCCGTTCATCCGGCTCGAGCATGCGCTGAAGCCCTGGGTGTCGTTCCTGATCATGCCGCTCTTCGCGCTGGCCAATGCCGGCCTGCCGCTGGCCGGGCTGTCGCTGTCGGCGCTGCTGGCGCCGGTGCCGCTGGGCATCGCCCTGGGCCTGTTCCTCGGCAAGCAGGTCGGCGTCTTCCTGACCGCTGCCCTTTTCATCCTGCTGCGGCTGGCGCCGATGCCCCCGGGCAGCACCTGGCTGAAGCTGTATGGCGTGTCGGTCTGCGCCGGGATCGGCTTCACCATGAGCCTGTTCATCGGCTCGCTGGCCTGGGATGACCCGGGCTATGCCGCGTCGCTGCGCCTGGGCGTGATCGTCGGCTCACTGGTTTCGGCTGTTGTGGCTTTTATCGTGATCCGACTGGCCCCTCAGCCAGCTTCTTCACCTTAAGTGATAAAGGACTCGCTTTCCTTGAAGTTTGATGATAATTTCACGGTGTAATTAAGTCATTTTAAATGAATTTTCTTGGGGGATGATCTTGAACCGCCGTGCTTTTGTCCGTGGGCTGGCCGTGTTGCCGGTCACCACGCTCGCCACACCCGTTTTTGCCGCACCGAGGAGGTCGTCGTTGGCCCAGCCCGCGGTCGTGGTCTACCATTTCGTCAGCCCCGACTGCGATGACTGCCAGCGCTGGGATCTGCGCTACCTGCCGCGCTGGCTGAACTCCGGCGAGTACCACCGCTCCGCCTATCGCCGCATCGAGGGCAAGACCGTCGAGGAGGCGCTCGATCCGTCCAACTGGCCTTACGAGGCGCGCGCCTTCGCCGGCTCGCTGCGCCAGACGCCGGCCTTCCTGGTGATGAGCCAGGGCCGCGCGGTGGCCGCCGCCGCGGGCGAGGATGCCTGGACCAAGGTGATCTGGCCGGCGATCCAGCGCGCCGCCGCCTGATATCGACCTGATATCGACAAGGGCGGCCGCTTCGACTAGGAGGGGCGCGCCATGCCCCTCCGCAATCCGATCTACGCCGCCATCGACACCGTCGACCTCGCCCAGGCCGCGCGCGTGATCCAGCGCATCGCCGCCGGCCCGGTGCCGGCGGTGGGCGGCATCAAGCTCGGGCTGGAGTTCTTCCTCGCCCATGGCGCCCCCGGCGTGCGCTACGCCTTTCCCGAGCCGGTGCGCATGACCGGCGTCGGCTTCTTCCTCGATCTGAAGCTGCACGACATCCCCAACACCGTGGCCGGCGGCATCCGCGCCGTGGCGGCGCTCGAGCCGACCTACATCACGCTCCACGCCGGCGGTGGCGCGGCGATGCTGAAGGCGGCAGCCGACGAAGCCGCGCTGCAGGCCGCCAGGCTCGGCGTGCCCCGGACCCGGCTGCTGGGCGTGAAGGTGCTGACCTCG
>CAYNOF010000618.1:0-3567 GCA_964398335.1 uncultured Rhizobiaceae bacterium | reverse complement strand
CCAGGGGATGTTCACCGCCAGCACCGCCACGCATGGGGGGCTGCGCATCGAGCAGGTGCCCGGCGAGGTGTTCAACCTCAACATGGCCGATCGCGAGATGTTCGACGCGCGCGGCACCGGCATGCCGCTGGCCTGCTTCCTCGAGGCGATCCAGCTCAACGGTGCGTATCGCACGGTGCTGGACCGTCATTACGTCGTGACCACCGGCTGGGCGCCGTCGCCTTTCCTGGCCGAGGCCGAGCGGTTGAAGGCCGACCCGGGCTGGAAGGTGCACAGCAGCGCGGCCGGTCACCTCGTCATGCTCGACGATCCGCAATTCGTGGCCGATGTGCTCGTGCGCGCGGTCTGACGATGCAGCCGCAAATTGGTAGCTTATCCACAGGTGTTCGCTCTATGTTCTGGAGCGTGAGGTAGGAACGGTCCCCGCCGTTCCGGGAAAGCCGAAAGGAGGCCGTCATGGCCGGCAGTGTGAACAAGGTGATTCTGGTCGGAAACCTCGGCCGCGACCCCGAGGTCCGCAACATGCCCAGCGGCGGCATGGTGGTGAACATGTCGGTCGCGACATCGGACAACTGGCGCGACAAGGCCACCGGCGAGCGCAAGGAGCGCACCGAGTGGCACCGCGTGGTGATCTTCAACGACAAGCTGGGCGAGATCGCCCAGAAGTACCTGCGCAAGGGCTCCAAGGTCTATCTCGAGGGCCAGTTGGCCACCCGCAAATGGACCGACAAGGACAACCAGGAGCGCTACACGACCGAGGTCGTGGTGCCGCGCTTCGGCGGGACCTTGACCCTGCTCGACAGCCGCGCCGGCGGCATGGGCGAGGGCGCCGATGACGACGGCGGCGTCTACGACGACGGCGCCGGCAGCCGCGGCGGCAGCGCACGCGGCGGCGCGGCCCGCCCGGCAGCGCGCGGCGGCAAGAGCGACCTCGACGACGACATCCCGTTCTGACCGCCGTAGGGGCGGAAATAGGACCTCATCCACTACGGGCGTACCATCGGCTCCTGTTCGTGCAGCAGGAGCCGATTGCGTGGTCGTGCCTGATCCAGTCCCACTCCGTCGTCGACCGGAAGACCCGCGCCGACGGCGCTGCCGCGGCCTGCTCGAACCATGTGGCACCATAGCAATCGGGTCAGACCGGTCGGGGGCCGTCGGCGCCGGCATCGGTCCGCGATGCGCGGCGCCGAAACCATGTGAAACCATGGATTCGCGGTCGAACCGGTCCCGAGCGCCTGTCGCAACGGCTCGGCATCCGCCGCGGCACGCCACGCTGAAACCATGCGAACCCATAACATCGGGTTCGGACCGGTCCCGGTCACTCGTCACAACGGCTCGGCGCCGGTCGTGCGCGACGCTGAAAGCATGCGAACCCATAGCAATCGGATCAGGCCGGCAGGCCCATGTCCCGCAGCCGGGCGATCGTTTCGTCGGGGGTGCGGTGGTGGATGGCGCGCAGGCCGAAGGCGCGGGCGCCCTCGACGTTCTTCAGCGAATCGTCGACGAACACGCCCTGCTCGGGCGTGAAGCCGCCGCGCTTGCACACCAGGTCGAAGATGCGCGGGTCGGGCTTCACGATGCCTTCCTCGCCCGACACCGTGATGTGGCCCATCAGGTCGAGCACCGGCAGGCGTGGCCGCGTGGCGGCAAAGGTGTCGGCCGCCCAGTTGGTGAGCCCGTGCATCGGAACGCCGGCCTGGTGCAGGCGGCGCATCAGGTCGCCCATCGGCGCGATCTCGCCGCGCACCGTCTCGGCGAAGCGCTCGACATAGGTTTTCAGGTGATGCGCGTGGTCGGGGAACAGCGCCATGTGCGGTCGGGCCGCCTCGCGCGAATCCTTGGCCATGTCGAGCGCGAGGAAGAATTTCTGGTTGCAGACGTGGTCGAGGAACCAGTCGAGCTCGGCCGTCTCGGCGATGATCGAGCTGAACAGGTAGCGCGGATTCCAGTCGGCGATGACGCCGCCCAGATCGAACACGACGACCGACGGCGGGGCGGCTGCAGCGGTGCTCACGGGACCTCGCGGACAAGGTGGCGGACCCTAGCCCGACGGGGCCTTCCAGGCGACCAGATTCGTCACTGTGACAGCACCTTGACGGCGCCTTCGCAACCGCAAAAACGACACTATTTTCATCATTAGAATCAATGGGTTGCGACCTCCGAATCGAGGCCGATTTCGGTTGCCTCCGGAGGCCCGTCTGGTAGTGTGCGGCGACCGTGTTCGGCGCCCCCGGAATCGCGCCCCGAACCCCCCAGAATCGGCCTTCCGTACCGACCTTGAGCGACATCAACGAACCGCCTCCGCCGCCGCCCTCGACGCCGCCGCTGCCGCCCCAGGGCGGTGCCGACGTGGCCCCGGTGACCATCGAAGAGGAGATGCGGCGCAGCTACCTCGATTACGCCATGAGCGTGATCGTGGCGCGCGCCCTGCCCGACGCGCGCGACGGCCTGAAGCCGGTGCAGCGGCGCATCCTCTTCTCGATGCGCGAGCTGGGCTACGACTCCTCGAAGCCCTACCGCAAATCGGTGCGCATCGTCGGCGACGTGATGGGCAAGTACCACCCGCACGGCGACAAGGCGATCTACGACGCCATGGTGCGCATGGCGCAGGATTTCTCCATGCGCCTGCCGCTGATCGACGGGCAGGGCAATTTCGGCTCGATGGACGACGATCCGCCGGCGGCCATGCGCTACACCGAGGCGCGGCTTGCCAAGGCGGCGGAGACGCTGCTCGACGACATCGACAAGGACACGGTCGACTTCCAGGCCAACTACGACGATTCGGCGCGCGAGCCCACCGTGCTGCCGGCGCGCTTCCCCAATCTGCTGATCAACGGTGCTGGCGGCATCGCCGTCGGCATGGCGACCAACATCCCGCCGCACAATCTCGGCGAGGTGATCGACGCCTGCTGCGCGCTGATCGACGATCCGGCGACCACGTCGGTGCGGCTCAACGAGATCGTGCCCGGCCCGGATTTCCCGACCGGCGCGCTGATCGTCGGCCGCAACCAGATCCGCCTGGCCTACGAGACCGGCCGCGGCTCGATCGTCATGCAGGCCAGGAGCTCGGTCGAGGAGCTGCGCGGCGGAAGGCTGGCGATCATCGTTACCGAGGTGCCGTTCCAGGAGAACAAGGCCAAGCTGGTCGAGCGCATCGCCGAGGTGGTGCGCGAGAAGAAGGTCGAGGGCGTCTCCGACCTGCGCGACGAGAGCGACCGCGACGGCGTGCGCATCGTCATCGAGCTCAAGCGCGACGCGACGCCCGAGGTGGTGCTGAACCAGCTCTACAAGTTCACCGCGTTGCGCACGACCTTCCCGGCCAACATGCTGGCGCTCGACGGTGGTCGTCCGCGGCTGATGGGGCTGAAGGAGCTGCTGCAGGCCTTCATCCGCTTCCGCGAAGACGTCATCACAAGGCGCACGCGCTTCGAGCTCAACGCCGCGCGCGATCGCGCCCATGTGCTGGTCGGCCTGGCCATCGCCGTCGCCAACATCGACGAGGTGATCGAGCTGATCCGCCGCGCGCCCGATCCGCCGACGGCGCGCGAGCGCCTGATGGAGAAGGCG
>CAYNOF010000617.1:0-1828 GCA_964398335.1 uncultured Rhizobiaceae bacterium | reverse complement strand
CTAGTACAAGATGACTTATTATCCTGGTATGCCATCTATCACCCGGCGCGAGGAACTCGCGCAGTTCCTGCGCAGCCGGCGCGAGCGGCTGGATCCGGCGGTGCTGGGCATCAAGGCAGGCGGGCGGCGGCGCACCGCGGGCTTGCGCCGGGAAGAGGTCGCGGAGGCCGCCGGCATCAGTGCGACCTGGTATGTCTGGCTCGAGCAGGGCCGGGATGTGAACGCGTCGGCGCATGCGTTGCGGGCGCTGGGGCGGGCGTTGCGGCTCAGCCAGGCTGAGCAGACCTATCTGTTCCGGCTGGCGCGGCCGGACCTCGATTGGCGCACCGGCACGATCGCGGAGGCGATGCCGGCAGCCAATCTGGTGTCGCTGGTCGATGGCCTGGCGCCGCACCCGGCCTACATCACCAATCGCTACCGCCAGGTAGTCGCCGCCAACCGGCCGGCGCGCCTGCTGCTGGGGGCGTTCGACAAGGCGGATCCGGCGCGCGGCAGCGTGATCGGGCGCCTGTTTCTCGACCCGCTGTGGCGCGAGATCTTCGTCGATTGGGAGACGGTGGCGCGCTCGACCGTGGCGCAGTTCAGGCTGGCGACGGCGTCCATGGCTGACGATCCGGTGCTGGCGTCGCTGGTGGCGCTGCTGACCGCCTCGAGCGAGGAGTTCGCCCGCTGGTGGGCCGACCGCGAGCTGGCCGAGCCGCCGATCTGGCGCAAGACGATGCGGCACGGGCTGGTCGGCGACATGGCGTTCGATTTCGCCGTGCTGCAGCCGCATGGCCGCGACAGCGACTTTTCGGTGTCGCTCTACGCGCCGGCCGATGCGACGAGCCGCGAGCGGATGGAGCTTCTGTCGAAGACGAACGCGTCCATCCGCCTTCGGCCGAAATAGCTCAGGCCAGGCTGGCCTGCGGCGCGAAGGCGATGGCGTCGGTCTGGAACTTGAACAGGTCGTGATACATGCCGCCATGCTCCATCAGCTCGCGGTGCGTGCCTTCCTCGACGATGCGGCCGTCGTGGATCATGACGATGCGGTCGAAATTGGTGGTCGACACCAGGCGGTGCGTCGCGGCGATCAGGCCGCGCTCCTGGCGCGTCGCCATCAGGTGCTCGAAGATCACGCGCTCGGTCCTGATGTCCAGCGCGCTGGTCGCCTCGTCGAGGATCAGGAAGGCCGGCTTCTGCATCAGCACGCGCGCCAGCGCCACGCGCTGGCGCTGGCCGCCCGACAGCAGCCGGCCGCGATCGCCCATCTCCGCCTCGAGGTCGCCGTTGAAGCCGGCGACCACGTCGGTCAGCGCCGCCATGCGGATCGCCTTCTCGATCTCCTCGTTGCTGGCGTCGGGCTTGGCGAACACCAGGTTGCGCCGCAGGCTGCCGTTGAAGATGAACGGCTCCTGGTTGACGTAGCCGATGGCGCCGCGCAGCCCGTTGGCGTCGTAATCGTCGAGGTCCTTGCCGTCGAGCGTCACGCGGCCGCGCTCGGGGAAGCGCAGATGGGCGAGGATCTCCAGCAGGGTCGTCTTGCCCGAGCCCGACAGGCCGACGATCGCCGTGGTCGAGCCGGGCGCCACCGTGAAGTTGATGTCCTTCAGCGCCCAGCGATCCTCGACGTAGCGGAACCACACGCCGCGCACGTCGAGCGCGCCGGGGACCGTGGCCGGAGGCGGCGGGCCGGGCGGCTTGGGCGGCTTGGCCTGCTCGACCGCCAGCACGATGTCGGCATAGCCCATGACGCGCGGCAGCTGCGGCGCCAGCATGTTCACGTCGGCCACGATCTGCCGGAGCTGCATGTAGGCGCGGATCATCGCGGCGAAGAAGCCGACGCCCA
>CAYNOF010000616.1:0-3388 GCA_964398335.1 uncultured Rhizobiaceae bacterium | reverse complement strand
GGGCCCGGTCATCGCGGCGAAGACGAAGTAGAGCACGCACATCAGGATCGGCATCGAGAACAGCACCGCCAGCGACACCGAGCCCGCGCGACGCGCACCGTGTCGCCCGCCCGGCGTGGCGCCGTCGGCGTGCACCATGCGATGATCCAGGTAGAGGTTCGAGGTCGCGGCGATGATGATGGCCATGGCGATGCCGATGCTGCCCGCGATCATTGCCGCATAGCGCCAGCCCACGGCTTCCGACAGGAACCACATCAAGGCGATCGAAGCCGGCCAGCCGAGGGTGCCGAACAGGCCATGCGTGCCGTAGGCGCGCCCCAGGCGCGGCGCCGAAACCGACGCGTTGAGGATGGCGAAGTCGCAGGGATGGAAGACGCAGTTGCCGATGCCCGCGACCACCGCCAGCACGACCAGCTGCCAATAGGCCTGGGCAAAGCCCGCCAGCGTCAGCGCCGCGCCGATCAGCGCCAGGCCGGCGATCAGCAGGCGTCGTGCCCCCCAGCGGTCGACGGCGATGCCGGCCAGCATCTGGCCGATGCCCGAGGTCACCGACAGCACGGTAAGCAGCGCGCCAAGCTCGGTGAAGGACACGTGGAAGGCGTCCTTCATCGGCCCGAAGAGCGGCGGCAGGGCCTGCTGGTAGAAGTGGCTGATGCCGTGGGCGACGCCGATCAGGCCCATGACCTGGAAGTCGCGACGCGGAGGATTGTCGAGTACTGACGCAGTCATACCGGTCCTTGTAGCCGCCACGCGGTGATCGGAACCGCGTCACAATGTCCGCATTGTGGGCGAAGCCGCCCCGGCGCGCGCTGGCCAAACGGCATGGCTGCCATGCCGCAGGGGAATCGATGCGGTCAGCGTTCCGGCAGCGGAATCAGGGAACTCTGCAGCTTGGCCTCGAGGATGGGGATGCCCTCGTCGAAGCGGCCGTTGCGGCAGCGGTCGACCGCGAGGTCGGCCATGGCGTCGCGCATCGCGGCGGACGTCTTGCGGATCGGCACGACGTAGCGATAGGTCATCTCATACAGCCGTTCGCAGTAATTCAGCTCGCGCGCGGCCGGCGATTGCTGGGCCTCGACCTGGGTCAAGGGCGCGACCAGCGCCAGGCAGGCAATGAGGTACATACGCATGACATCCCTCCGTGACCCGATCTTGGACGCCGCCTTGGGCATCTTCAAGGCAGTCAGCGCCTGGGCAGGGTGAACAGGCCGTCGCGCAGCTTCTTCTCGAGTACCGGGATGCCGGCAGCCGTATCGCCGCGGCGGCACTGGTCGACGGCAGCGAGGGCATCGACGCCGCTGGTCGAACGGCTCTCGCCGCGCGGCGCGAGATAGCGCTCCCAGATGGCGTAGAGGTTCTCGCAATAGGCCAGGTCTCTGGCCCCGGTATTTTGCGCCACGGCGGTGCCGGCCAGCGACAGGCCGAGCACGACCGGCACGATCAGTCTGAACATGCAATCCCCAACGGTTGATCGGCGCATCTTCGCCGCCCGCCCGGCAGATAGGGTCACATCGCGTTGAACTCAACCTCTCTTGAACCGCCGTGACGGGCGCCGCGCGCCATCGACCGCCGAGGACTTCAGCGCGGCGGCAGCGTGAAGCGATTGTCGCGCAGCTTCTTCTCGAGGGCGGCTATGCCGGCCGCCGTGTTGCCCTGACGACACTGCTCGACCGATGCCAGGGCGTCGAAGCTTCCGGCATTCTGCCCGTGGCTGAGCGGCGGGCCATACCGCACCCAGATCGCATAGAGGCTTTCGCAGTAGGCGCGATCGTCGGTCTGTGCCCGTGCGCCGGCGACGGCCAGCGACACGACCACGACGAGCGATGCGATGATTGTCCGCATGAACTCCCCCAAGGCCGAGGTGGCGCAATCTATGTCATCGGCGGCGCGCATGCAGCCATCGCCAAGCGAGGCGACGCGCTTTCCGCCACCCTGGGTCTGTCCTAGGCTCGCGCGCCATCGGGAATGGAGGGAGCGAGATGAAGCGTTGGAAGCATCGGCCGGAGGGCTCGACCTGGGGCGACTGGGGCGACGACGACCAGCTCGGCCGGCTCAACCTGATCACCCCGGAGAAGGTGCGGCAGGGCGTCGCCGAGGTGAAGGAAGGCCTGAGCTTCTGCCTGTCGCTGGCGCTCGACTATCCCGGCGGCAACGTGCTGAACGCGCGCCGCCTGCCGCCGGTGCTGTCGCCGACCGGCGACGAGAACGGCTGGCGCTTCAACTTCCTCAGCCGCAACGTCGATCCGCGTTTCGTCGACGTCGGCTGCGACGATCGCGTGATGCTCACGCTGCAATACTCGACGCAGTGGGACACGCTGGCCCATGTCGGCGCGCTGTTCGACGCCGACGGCGACGGCGTGGCAGAGCCGCTCTACTACAACGGCTTCAAGGCCGGCGAGGACATCTGCGGCCCCGGCCCGTCGGCCGACGTCGACGGCTGCGGCCACACCTCCTATGCGCGCAAGCTCGGCGTCGAGAACATGGCGGTGAAGGCGATCCAGGGCCGCGGCGTGATGCTCGACCTCGAGAAGCACTACGGCCGCGACCACGTCTATGTCGACTACGACATGTTCATGCGCGCCATGGACGCCGACCGGGTCGTGGTCGAGAAGGGCGACATGCTGCTGCTGCACACCGCCTTCACCGTCGAGGTGATGGCGATGAACAAGAAGCCGACCGATCGCATCCACGCGATGTGCTGCGTCCTCGACGGCCGCGACGATCGCCTGCTGCAGTGGATCAGCGACAGCGGCATCTCGGCACTGATCGCCGACAATTACGGTGTCGAGGCGGTGCCGGCGCGCCCGGGCAAGGGCGACAGGCACCCCGCGCTGCCCCTGCATCACCACTGCCTGTTCAAGCTCGGCCTGAACCTCGGCGAGATCTGGTGGCTGCACGATCTGGCGATGTGGCTGCGCCAGGCCGGCCGCTCGCGCTTCCTGCTCACCGCCCCGCCGCTGCGCCTGCCCGGCGCCGTGGGCTCGCCGGCCACGCCCGTGGCGACGGTGTAGGGAGGCGTTGTCCGGTTTCGCTTGAAGGCGGGGTCAGTCCGTCGTAGGTCACGGCGGACCGACCGATGCTGCTCGCCCATCACAGCCGCGCCAGCCGCGACCTCTCGCGCTCCGTCTCCGGGCGCGGGCAGCTGTTTGTCGCCTGCGTCGTGGTGCTGATGATCCTCACCTCGTTCGGCGAGGTGCTCGAGCCGACGCTGATGACCGAGCTCGAGCTCGACATCCTCACCAGCGAGCTCGGGCTCGAATCGATCGTCATGAGCCTGCCCGGCTGGAGCCTGGTGGAATTGCTGCTGGCCGGCCTGGCGCTGGGCGTCGGGCTGCTGGCGATCGCCGGCAGCCTGCGCATGCTGGTGCGGGCGTTGTTCCCGGCCGAT
>CAYNOF010000615.1:0-12234 GCA_964398335.1 uncultured Rhizobiaceae bacterium | reverse complement strand
CGCCATAGACCACCAGCTCCTCCGGCCGCTCGGCGATGTCCGGGTCCAGATTATTCATCAGCATGCGCAGCGGCGCCTCGGTCAGCCAGCTCTTGGCGCTGAGCGTCGTGCCGTGCGGCGCGCGCACGATGCGGGCATTGTCGATGCGGTTCATGCGAGCCCCTTTCGCTCGAGTGTCGGCAGGAAGCCGGGGCCGACGGTTCGCACCAGCGTGCCGTCGGCGACCAGGGCCGTCGCTGTCTGGATATCGGGATGGAAGTGGCGGTCGTCCTCGAGATGCGGCACGCGCTGGCGCAGCAGCGTGCGCACCGCCTCGAGCGGCGGGCTCGAGGCCAGCGGCCGGTGGAAATCGCAACCCTGTGCCGCGGCGAGCAGCTCGATGCCGACGACAGCCGCGGCGTTGGCCGTCATGTCGAGCAGGCGGCGCGCGCCATGCGCGGCCATCGAGACATGGTCTTCCTGGTTGGCCGAGGTCGGGATCGAATCGATGCTGGCGGGATGCGCGCGCTGCTTGTTCTCCGACACCAGCGCCGCCGCCGTCACCTGCGGGATCATGAAGCCCGAGTTCAACCCGGGCCGCGGCGTGAGGAACGCCGGCAGGCCCGACAGCGCAGGATCGACCAGCATGGCGATGCGCCGCTCGGCGAGCGAGCCGATCTCGCAGATCGCCAGCGCGATGATGTCGGCGGCGAAGGCGACCGGCTCGGCGTGGAAGTTGCCACCCGACAGCGCCTCGGCCGTGTCGGAAATGATCAGCGGGTTGTCGGTGACACCATTGGCCTCGGTCTCCAGCGTCTGCGCCGCGCGCGACAGGATGTCGAGCGCCGCGCCCATCACCTGCGGCTGGCAACGCAGGCAATAGGGGTCCTGCACGCGCTGGTCGCCCACGAGATGCGAGGCGCGGATCGCCGATCCCGCCATCAGGCGGCGCAGCGAGCAGGCGGCATCGATCTGGCCCTGATGGCGACGCAGGCGATGGATGCGCGGATCGAACGGTCCGTCGGAGCCGCGCGCTGCATCGGTCGACAGCGCGCCGGTGATCAGCGCGGAGCTGAAGACGGTCTCGGCTTCGAACAGACCGGCCAGCGCATAGGCCGTTGAGAACTGCGTACCATTGAGCAGCGCCAGCCCCTCCTTGGGACCAAGGCGCAAGGGCGCAAGTCCCGCTCCCGTCAGCGCCTCCCGTGCCGGCACCACGACACCGTCGACGATATAGGCGCCGATGCCGATCATCGCGGCGCTCATATGCGCCAGCGGAGCGAGATCGCCCGAAGCACCGACCGAGCCCTGGCACGGCACGACCGGCGTGAGTCCCCTCGCGAGCAACGCGTCGAGCATTCGCACGGTTTCCTCGCGCACGCCCGACGCACCCTGCGCCAGGCTCGCGAGCTTCAGCGCCATCATCAGCCGCGCCACGGGCACCGGCATCGGCGCGCCGACGCCGGCGGCGTGCGAGAGCACGATGTTGCGCTGCAGGGTTTCAAGGTCGGCGCTCTCGATGCGCACGCTGGCAAGCTTACCGAAGCCGGTGTTGATGCCGTAGACCGGTGCGCCCTTGGCGACGATGGCCGCCACCGTCTGCGCCGAGGTCGCGATCGCCTGGAAGGCAGCAGGATCGAGTCTCATGGATGCGCCGCGATAGATCGCGCGCCACGCGGCCAGCGACACGGCACCCGGTGACAACACGGCCTCGGTCATCCGGCCCTCCAAACCTGCGCGCCCACTGTAATCGCTTTGCCGGTGCCCGGTTTGTGATTTCCATCCACCGGGGCGAGGCCTACGCTCGGTTGCGGGATCAGCTGGGAGGAAACAACCATGATGCAGCAGCAGACCCGCCGCCAAATAATCACCACCATCGGCGCCGCCGCACTCGCGGCACCTGTCATCGCGCGGGCGCAAACGCCGCCGGCCGCCGCGCCCGCTGTGGCCGCACCGGCCACGACGATCACCTCTCCGCCGCGCGACTTCGGTCCCGGCGGCGCGCCGACGACGTATTTCAGCGACCCCGACGTGCTCGCCGTCGACCCGGCGTTCAACAGCATCACGCAGCCCAACGCCTCGATCATGCGCCTGTGGACCGGCGCGCTGTGGTCGGAGGGACCGGCATGGAACGCGCAAGGCCGCTACCTCCTGTGGAGCGACATCCCCAACAATCGGCAGATGCGCTGGCTCGAGGACGATGGCCACGTCAGCGTCTTCCGCCTGCCGTCGAACAACAGCAACGGCAACAGCTTCGACTTCCAGGGACGGCAGCTCTCCTGCGAGCACCTCACGCGCCGCGTCGTGCGCTACGAGCTCGACGGCTCGGTGACCGTGCTGGCCGACAACTACCAGGGCAAGAAGCTGAACTCGCCCAACGACGTGGTGCAGCATCAGGACGGCAGCTACTGGTTCACCGATCCGCCCTATGGCGGCCAGCTCTACGAAGGCGCACCCGATACGGCTGGGGGACCGACCAACCCGCAGGGCCGGCTGAAGTCGACGCTGGGCCAGGCGCAGGGCATGGGCATGATGCGGCGCGAGCTGCCGACCCAATGCTATCGCGTCGATCCCGGCGGCCGCGTCGATCTGGTGCTGACCGAGCAGCAGGTGCCCGATCCCAACGGCCTGTGCTTCTCGCCCGATTTCAAGAAGCTCTATGTCTGCAGCACCGGCAAGGGCCCGGGCGACACCGGGCCGGGCGGCAAGGGCGACATCCATGTCTTCGATGTCGGCGCCGACAACAAGCTGAGCAACGGCAAGCTGTTCAGCAGCTGCGTGGTCGACGGCATCAAGTGCGGGCCCGACGGGCTGCGCTGCGACGTCGACGGCAATCTGTGGGCCTCGAGCAACGCCGGCCGCAACGTCGGCTACAACGGCGTCACCGTGTGGTCGCCCGAGGGCAAGCTGCTGGGCCGCATCCGCCTGCCCGAGGTCTGCGGCAACATCTGCTTCGGCGGTCCCAAGCGCAACCGGCTGTTCATGGCGGCGAGCCAGTCGCTCTACGCGCTCTTCGTCGGCACGCAGGGCGCCGCGCCGGGCTAGCGGCGGCTTGACTCTGTCCGCCGGCGCATTGAGGCTCGCGCCAGCACGGCCAGTCAATGCGCCGGCGGATAGGGAGAGAGGCGTTCATGACACGCGAGATCACCAGGCGCGATACGCTGATCGGCCTGACATCAGGCATGGGCCTGATCGCCATATCGGGCGCGAGCCTGGCGCAGGGCACACGCTACAAGGAAGCGCCGTCGCTGGCCGAGCGCGTGAAGGCCGGCAGCCTGCCGCCGGTCGAGCAGCGCCTGCCGAAGAACCCGCTGGTCGTGCCGACGGTCGAGCGCGCCGGCGACTATGGCGGCACCTGGCGCCGCGCCTTCCTCGGCCCGGCCGACGCCAACAACTACGTGCGCGTGGTCTACGATGCGCTGTTCCGCTTCTCCCCCGACGGCGCCAAGATCGAGCCCAAGATCGCCGAGAGCGCCACGCCGTCGGCCGACTTCAAGATCTGGACGATCAAGCTGCGCGAAGGCTCGCGCTGGTCCGACGGCGCGCCGTTCGGCGCCGACGACATCCTGTTCTGGTACAACGACGTGCTGCTCAACAAGGAGCTGACGCCGACCCTGCCGGGCTGGATCCGCAACGGCGACGGCTCGGCCGCCAAGGTCGAGAAGGTCGACGCCAGCACGGTGCGCTTCACCTACGACAAGCCGGCGACGCTGTTCCTCACGGCGGTGGCCAACCAGGACGGCGCCGATCGCACCTTCGCGATGTTCATGCCGGCGCACTACCTCAAGAAGTTCCATCCCGCGCACACGCCCAAGGCCGACATCGACAAGGCGGTGCAGGCGGCGAGCTTCAAGACCTGGGTCGAGCTGTTCGCCAACAAGAACGCGCCGCCGGAGAATCCCGAGCGGCCGACCATGGCGGCCTGGGCGCCGGTGACGCGCGCCAGCGATCCGGTGTTCACCCTCAGGCGCAACCCCTACTACATCGGCGTCGATTCCGCCGGCAACCAGCTACCCTACATCGACGAGGTGCGCTTCACCTATTTCGCCGACGCCCAGGCGCTCAACCTTGCCGCCATCGCCGGCAACTTCGACATGCAGGAGCGCCACATCAACATGACGAACTATCCGGTGCTCAAGGAGCAGGAGCGCACCGGCAAGTATCGCATCATCACCTGGCCGACCTTCGGCGGCGCCGATGCGGTGATCGCCATCAACTCGACCTATCAGGCCGATCCCGTCATGGGCAAGGTAATGGCGACGCGCGACTTCCGCATCGCGCTGTCCGTGGCGATCAACCGCGACCAGATCAAGGAGAGCGTGTTCCTCGGCCTCGGCGAGCCGCGCCAGGGCGTGCCAGCGCCGTGGCATCCCTACTTCCCGGGGGACGCGTACGCCAAGAAGTACACCGAGTTCAATCGTGATCAGGCCAACAAGCTGCTCGACTCGATCGGGCTCGACAAGAAGGGCGCCGACGGCATCCGCCTGCTGTCGAACGGCAAGCCGGCGACCATGGAGATCAGCGTCGTGCCCGCCTTCGGCGCCTGGCCCGACGTGGCGCAGCTGGTGGCCAAGGACTGGGAGGCCGTCGGCATCAAGACCATCGTGCAGATCCGCGAGCGCGCGCTGCACTTCAAGATGGTCGAGAACAACGAGCTGCAGGCCGAGATCTGGAACGAGGACACCAGCGCCTTCCCCTACACCGGCAACGCCAAGGCCGATCCGCGCAACAACCCGATCCTCACCACCGGACCGCTGTGGCGCCGCTGGTACGCCAGCGGCGGCAAGGACGGCATGGAGCCGCCGCCGGAGGTCAAGCGCATCGTCGAGATCGTCGACACCGCGCGCACCGTCGGACCCGACGAGCAGGTCAAGCTCTCGCAGGAGCTCTACCGCATCTGGGCCGACAATCTCTACGAGATCGGCACCGTCGGCCTGACGCCGATGGTGCAAGGCGTGGTGGTCGCCGGGGCGAAGTTCCGAAACGTGCCGACGACGCTCGGCAACGACTGGCCGCTGCGCAGCCCGGGCAACGCGCGCACCGAGCAGTTCTTCTTCGCCAAGTCCTGATGGCGCTCTACATCCTCCAGCGGCTGATGCTTCTGCCGCTGCTGATGCTGGTCTATTCCTTCGTCATCTTCGTCATCATCCAGGCGCCGCCGGGCGACTTCCTGACGGCGTACATGGCGACCCTGGCCTCGTCCGGCTCCTCGATGTCGGCCGAGCAGGTCGCGGCCCTGCGTCACCAGTACGGCCTCGATCAGCCGATGATCGTGCAGTACTGGCTGTGGCTGCAGCACCTGGTGCAGGGCGATTTCGGCCTGTCGCTGGAGTACCAGCGGCCCAACGCCGATCTGATCGGCGAGCAGCTCGGCCTGACCATCGCGCTGGCGTTGTTCTCCTTCGTGCTGACCTGGGCGCTGGCGATCCCGGCCGGCATCTATTCGGCGACGCATCCCCGTTCGCTGGTCGACCATGCGCTGACGGTGATCAACTATGTCGGCGTGGCGACGCCCAACTTCATGCTGGCGCTGATCCTGATGTGGGGCGCCTTCGCCTATTTCGACATCAGCGTCACCGGCCTGTTCTCCCCGGAGTTCGTCGACGCACCGTGGAGCGTGGCCCGGGTCATCGACGTGCTCGGCCATATGTGGCTGCCGGCGCTGGTGCTGGGCATCGCCGGCACCGCGCGTCTGAGCCGCATCATGCGCGCCAACCTGCTCGACGAGCTCAACAAGCCCTATGTCGTCACCGCGCGTGCCAAGGGCATGAAGGAATGGCGCCTGGTGCTGCGCTACCCGGTGCGGCTGGCCTTCAATCCGCTGGTCAGCACGATCGGCTGGTACCTGCCGGCGCTGTTCTCCGGCAGCCTGATCGTCGCCACCGTGATGAACCTGCCCAATATCGGCCCGCTGCTGCTGCGCGCGCTGGTCAATCAGGACATGTACCTCGCCGGCGGCATCCTGCTGATCTACTCCTTCCTCACCGTGCTGGGCACCCTGCTCTCGGACATCCTGCTGGCGCTGGTCGATCCGCGCATCCGCGTGGAGAAGTAGCGTGGCCGACATCGCCGGATCACAGGCTGAAGACCGCATCGCCGTCGCCTCCAACTGGCGTCTGGTGTGGTGGCGTTTCCGTCGCCATCACCTGGCGATGGTGAGCGCGGTGCTGCTGATCTTCCTCTACATGATCGTTCTGGTGCCCGGCTTCTTCGCCACCCAGGATCCCGAGCGCACCGACGCGCGCCAGGCCTTCATCCCGGTGCAGACCGTGCGCTTCTTCGACAACGGCAGGCTTGCGCCCTGGGTGCCGGGCATCGTCGGCAAGCGCAACCCGACGACCCTGCGCATGGAGTGGGCGGTCGATCCGCAGAAGAAAGTGCCGGTGCGCTTCTTCGCCCCGGGCCATCGCTACCGCGTGCTCGGCCTGTTCGATGCCGATCTGCATCTGATGGTGCCGGTCGATCCGCAGCAGCGCATCTTCCTGCTCGGCACCGACCGGCTGGGCCGCGATCAGTGGTCGCGCATCATGTACGGCACGCAGACGTCGATGACGGTGGGGCTGGTCGCGGTGGCGCTGAGCGTGATCCTCGGCGTCGTGCTCGGCGGCATCTCCGGCTATGTCGGCGGCAAGACCGACCAGGTGATCCAGCGCCTGATCGAATTGCTGCAGTCGGTGCCGACGATTCCCATCTGGCTGGCGCTGTCGGCGGCGCTGCCGCGCGACTGGACACCGATCCAGGTGTTCTTCGCCATCACCGTGATCCTCTCGCTGGTCGGTTGGACGACGCTGGGCCGCGAGGTACGCGGCCGCTTCCTCGCCTTGCGCGAGGAGGATTTCGTGCTCGCCGCGCGCCTGGCCGGCTGCTCGCGCATGCGCATCATCGTGCGCCACATGGTGCCGACCTTCACCAGCCACATCATCGCCACCAGCTCGCTGGCGATTCCGGTGATGATCATCAACGAGACATCGCTGTCGTTCCTCGGCCTGGGCATCCGTCCGCCGGCGATCAGCTGGGGCGTGCTGCTGCAGGAGGCGCAGAACATCCAGACCCTGGCGCTGGCGCCCTGGCTGCTGATTCCCGGGCTGGTCGTCATCGTTTCCGTGCTGGCCTTCAACCTCGTGGGAGACGGGCTGCGTGACGCCGCCGACCCCTACAGCCACTGAGCCGCTGCTCTCGGTGCGCGACCTGCGCGTATCCTTCGCGCTCGACGAGGGGCTGGTGCGCGCCGTCGACGGCACCAGCTTCGACGTCATGCCGGGGCAGGTGTTGGGCGTGGTCGGCGAAAGCGGCTGCGGCAAGAGCGTGACCATGCGCGCCATCCTGCAGCTGGTCGAGCGGCCGGGCCGCATCACGTCAGGGGAGATCCGTTTCCGGCGCGACGGCGACGTGATCGACATCGCCCGCCTGCCGCCGCGCGGCCCCGTCATGCGCGACATCCGCGGCGGCGAGATCGCGCTGATCCCGCAGGAGCCGATGGCCGCCTTCAGCCCCGTGCACACCGTGGGCGAGCAGATCATCGAGGCGATCCTGCTGCACGGCCATCGCTGGGGCGAGAAGCGGCTCAGCCGGAAGGATGCGCGCGACATCACCGTCGGGCTGTTCCGCGATGTCGGCATCTCGATGCCGTCGCAGCGCGTCGATGCCTATTCCTGGCAGCTCTCCGGCGGCTTGCGCCAGCGCGCCATGATCGCCATGGCGCTGTCGTGCAAACCGCGCCTGCTGATCGCCGACGAGCCGACCACCGCGATCGACGTCACCACGCAGGCGCAGGTGCTGGCGCTGCTGCGCGACCTGCAGGCGAAGTACAACACCGCGATCATCTTCATCACCCACGATCTCGGCGTGATCGCCCAGATGGCGAGCTACGTGGTGGTGATGTATCTCGGCCGCGTCATGGAACAGGGGCCGGTCGACGAGATCTTCCACGCGCCCAGGCATCCCTATACCCAGGCGCTGCTGCGCTCGATCCCGAGCATGACGGGTACGACGCGCGTGGCACTGCCGGTGATCAGCGGGGCGCTGCCGCATCCGTTCAACCGGCCGGCCGGCTGCCCCTTCCATCCGCGCTGCCCCGACGTCATGGAACGCTGCTCGCAGGCGGTGCCCAGCCTGCAGCCGGTGACACCGACCCAGCTCGCCAGCTGCTTCCTGCATCACGACCAGGCAGAGCCGTCATGAGCGACGCCGCCCCCTCGCCGCTGCTGGAAGTGCGCGGCCTGCAGAAATTCTTCCCGATCACCAAGGGATTCTTCCAGCGTGTCGTGGGCCACGTCCGCGCCGTCGACGGCGTCGACTTCACGGTCAACGAGGGCGAGACCCTGGGCCTGGTCGGCGAAAGCGGCTGCGGCAAGACCACCGCGTCGCGCTGCATCCTGCGCGCCGTCGATCCGACCGGCGGCGAGATCCGCTACCGCACGCGCGATGGCCGCACGGTCGACCTCGCGACGCTCTCGCCGGCCGAGCTGCGGCCGCTGCGTGCCGAGATCCAGATGATCTTCCAGGATCCCTTCGGCTCGCTCAATCCGCGCATGACCCTGCTCGACAATGTCGGCGAGCCGCTGCTGGTCAACGGCATGCGCAACCGCGCCGAACGCACCGCGCGCGTCGCCGAGCTGCTGCGCGTCGTCGGCCTGCGGCCGGAGTTCATGCACCGTTTCCCGCATGCTTTCAGCGGCGGCCAGCGCCAGCGCATCGGCATCGCCCGCGCGCTGGCAACCAATCCGCGTCTCGTCGTTGCCGACGAGCCGGTCTCGGCGCTCGACGTGTCGGTGCAGGCGCAGGTGCTGAACCTGCTGCTCGAGCTGCAATCGCGCCTGAAGCTGACGTTCCTGTTCGTCGCCCACGACCTGTCGGTGGTGCGCCACATCTCTGATCGCATCGCGGTGATGTATGTCGGCCAGCTGGTCGAGCTGGCGCCGACCGACGCGATCTTCAGCCGGCCGCTGCATCCCTATACGGCGGCGCTGATGCGCGCGGTGCCGCCGGCCGATCCGCGCGTGCGGACCACCGACGGCATCCTCGGCGGCGAGGTGCCGAGTCCGGCCGCGCCGCCATCGGGCTGCTATTTCCATCCACGCTGCCGGTACGCCGAGGAGCGCTGTCGCGTCGAGGTGCCTGAATTGCGCGAGATCAGTCCCGGCCGTCTCAGCCGGTGCCACTTCGCCGGCGAGCTGTCGCTGTGAGCCGGTTCAGGCGCGGGCGGCAGGCATCGCGAGCAGCAGGTCGCGCGCGATCTGGGAGGCAACCTCCGGGCGCATGCGCATGCCGACCACCTCGCCGGCATTGCTGACCAGCGCGCCCATCACCGAGCCATCGCCAGGATGGACCTGGAAGGCCGCGGACGACACGTCGACCGGCCGACACTGCACCGTGCGACTGCCGTCGGCGCCGTCGCTCACCGTGTTGCCAAGGACCGGATTGCCCGGCATCTGGTCGGTGCCCTGCCGCTTGGCCATCTCGTTGGCCGCATCGCACAGGCTGGAGATGAAGGCGGTGAATTCGCCGAAGTCAGCGACGCATTCCATGGCGTGCTGCTTCTCGTCGATGAAGACCATCAGGCAGCGCTGACCGTCTTCACTCATGCCAAGGTGGAACTGGGCGACCTTCGAGGAGCTGTCCATGATGTATCTCCGTAGCTCGACGTATCAACGACGCCCTTCCCAGGTCGTTGCCTGAGCTCCCTGCGGCCCAGGCTCCTCAAGTTTTCTTGACCCGCGCAACTTCATAAAAAAGCCATGGGCGCGAACCGCGTCGCGGCCCGCGCCCAGGCGAACGCCACTCATGTCAGGTTACATGCGATAGGATTTCTCGAAGGCGCCGACCTGGCGCTCGGCTTCCTCGCGGGTGATGCCGTAGCGGGTCTGCAGCTTGCCGACCAGCTGGTCGCGCCGGCCCTCGATCTGCAGCAGGTCGTCGTCGGTCAGCTTGCCCCACTGCTCCTTCACCGCGCCTTTGGTCTGCGACCAGCTGCCCTTCATCTTCTCCCAGAAGGGCGACGGCGCGGTGGTGGTGGTCGGCGGGGTCGTGGTGGTGGTCTGCGCGAAGCTCGGCGCGACCACCGCGGTCGAAAGAGTCAAGGCGACCGCCAGGGCGAGATGACGCATGAATCTGCCTCCATGGCTGGAACGGCCACGCGGAACGCGGCTCCGAGGATGAACGTGGCCTTGCGAGAGGCGGTTCCCCATAGGTCACAGCACGGAACCGCCTGCGCCGGGCGCCCGTTGATCCGCCACGGGCGACGGCGGCATGGCTGCCGGCCCGGACCAACCCATCACAGCGAAAGGAGCGCAGCATGGCTGATCTCACTCAGTCGACCAGCGGCAACCTGATTGCCGCGGAACGCGTCAACGGCACCACCGTCTACAATCTCAAGGGCGAGAAGCTCGGCCACGTCGAGGACATCATGATCGACAAGGTGACGGGCAAGGCGATCTACGCCGTCATGTCCTTCGGCGGCTTCCTGGGCATGGGCGAAAAGCAGCACCCGCTGCCGTGGTCGACGCTGAAATACGACCAGAAGCAAAACGGTTATGTCGTCGACCTCGACCGCAAGTTGCTCGAGGGCGCGCCGACCTACGAGGGCGATGATTTCACCTGGACGCCCGACTACGGTCGCCGGGTCGACAAGTACTACAACGTGCCGACCTACTGGCTGTGACGATTCATTGAACGCCGAACGGGCGGCCAGAGGCCGCCCGTTTCGTTTGCCGCCGGACGGAAGACCGATCTTCACATCACCGAAAGCGCCAAGGCCGTCAGCGCGACACCAAGGAGAATGGCCGCCATGAAGTCGACGTAGTCGTTGGCTTCCCATGCCCTGGTCATCGCCAAATCGTCGTGCTGCGCTGCCGAGGACTGGACGGATGTCTGCCGGGAAAACATGGGGCGCTCCTCCATGGCTGTTGCGACGACAACGCGTGCCCTTTGGCGGGGGTTGCGCCGTGCCTCGGCTAGGTCGGCAACGGAAACCGCACCGCGACACGGGTGCCGCCGCCGGACTTCCGCCGGATCTCGGCCTCGCCACCCAGTTGCACGGCCAATCCCCGGACGAGGGTTAATCCCAGACTTCCGGGATCCTCGCCTGTGACAATTCTGTCGCTAATCCCCACGCCATTGTCCTCGATCGCGAACTCCACGGTGCCGCCCGATTCAGTGGCCTGGATCGAGATCGCAGGCGCTTCCACGCCCGCGAACGCGTGCCTGAAGGCGTTGCCCACGGCTTCGGTGACGATCAGGCCGACCGGGATCGCGGTGTCGGGGCCGACCGCCATCACCGGCGCGCGGATATCCATGCGGATATTCTCCGGCGCCGGATTGTCGCGGTTCATCGAGAGCTGCCGCACCAGGTCGTTGATGAAGGCCTGGAAGTCGACCAGCGCCCAGCTCGAGCGCTCGTACAGGTGACGGTGCAGGACGGAGAGCGCGAGGACGCGGTTCTGCGCATCGGAGAAATGGCGGCGTACGCGCGGCGAGCGGATCCTGTCGCTCTGCAGGCTGAGCAGGCTGGAGATCATCTGCAGGTTGTTCTTCACCCGATGATGGATCTCGCGCAGCATGTGATCGCGCTGATCGAGGCTGGCGCGCAGATCCTGCTCGCGCGCGCGGATGGCGCCGGCCATGACGGCGATGTCGGCCGCCAGCGAGCGCATCTCCGGCGGGCCGGCGCTGCCGGGCTGCGGCGCATCCTCGCCGCGCGCCATCGCCGCAGCGAAGCGCCGGATCGGATTGAGCGGCTGCAGGCACCAGCGGCCGGTGCCGAACCACAGGGCGGCGAGTGCCACCAGAGCAGTCAGCACGATCACCATGAAGTCGAGCCACGGGCCGCCGAGATCGGCATCGGCCACGCCGGCGGGAATCGCCGCCAGCATCAGCGGCGCATCGGGACCGAAGGCGAGCAGCCGGAACTCGTACATCCGGCCGTCGCTGCCTTCGCCGCGAAAGGCGCCCTGGCGGTCCGCGAGCGCCTGCAGCAGACGCTCGTGCGCCGGCAGGACATTCGCCCCGCCGAGCGGCTGGCCCTTGAGGTCGATCAACGTGAGCCGGATGGGCAATCGCGGCCGGCTGGTCTCGGCATTGGCGGGATTGCTCCAGGCGATGCCGACGCCGACCATGCCGGCGAATTGTCCGTCGCGCGCCAGCCCGATCGCGGCGGGCAGCACGTAGCGATCACCCTGCCGGGTCGCCGGCTGCGATGAGACGACGAGCTCGGCGCGCTCGCGCACCTGCGCCATCAGGGTCTCGAAGCCGATACCG